>CAIQBY010000140.1 GCA_903870175.1 uncultured Bacteroidota bacterium | reverse complement strand
GAGCGTGAAACGCTTTATAAATGGGTGGCAGAGAATCACAGCGATTTGAATGTGCTGGTTAATAATGCAGGTATTCAGCAATGGACTTCGCCTATGGCGGATGATTTTTATGAACGGGCAAAAGCTGAAATAGCAATAAATGTTGAAGCTCCGCTGCATCTTACTTCTTTATTCATTAAGTTAAAATCGTTGAACACGATATTGAATGTTACATCCGGATTATCATTTGTGCCACTTACAAAAGTGCCTGTATATTCGGCTACCAAAGCATTTTTCCATTCGTTTACTCTTTCCCTGCGACATCTGATGAAGGAAAAGAATATTGAAGTGATAGAAATTATTCCACCTGCACTTAATACCGACCTTGGCGGCAAAGGACTTCATGATTCCGCTCCGCCTGTAAGTGCTTTTATTACTGCTGTATTCGAACAGTTGAAAGAAGGCAAAAAAGAAATAACCTTTGGTTTCAGTGATGCAATGGTAAAAGCAGGTGCTGAAGATTTGAAAAATGCTTTTGCTAGAATGAATAATCCTGCGTAAAGCGCTTGCTTCCTGCTGCTTGAAATCATTCGTGATTTAATACCTGATTTATTTATATTAATTGTTTGCTGAGTTGTTTCTGGTGAAGCTGTTTGCATAAACTTTACTTTTTTTTCTTATCCAATAAAATATTTAATGAAACTGATGTAATTGTTTGTTGTATTTTTAACGCATAAAAATTATAGACTATGAAAAAAACGTATTCGAGAAAAGAGATAAAAGGATTTATTGATGTAGCTAATTTATCTGAATTAAAAAAGGCGATGAATACCTGGCACTCTCCTGAAATTGCAGGTTTGGTGGAGACGTTGCCTGATAATCAAAAAGCAATTGTATTCAGTGTTTTGCCGGCAGTAGCTGTTGTAAAAACATTTAAAGTACTAGAACTCGCAACAAGGAAATCGCTGATAAAACATCTTGAACACGAACAGGCAGCAAAAATACTTAATGAAATACAGCCGGATGACAGAACAGAATTTTTATCTGAATTGCCCGGCAAAACTGTAAAAGAACTTTTAAAATTATTATCGGAGAAAGAACGTAAAGTTACTTTATCATTACTTGGTTATCCCAATCATAGTGTGGGACGGCTGATGACACCCGACTATATTGCCGTGAAACAGGACTGGACAGTGAAGCATGTGCTTGATTATGTTCGGGAACACGGGCAGGATAAGGAAACTGTAAATGTTATATATGTGATTGATGATAATGGTAAACTGATTGATGACATCCGGATTCGTGAATTTTTGTTTGTAACTCACGAAAAGAAAGTGAGCGAATTGATGGACTATAAATATATTTCGTTTGTGGTAACGGATAAGGAAGAATCGGCAATTAATGTTTTCAGAAAAAACAACAGAGTTGCGTTGCCTGTTACCGATGAATTTGGAATATTGCTTGGGATAATTACTATTGATGACGTTTTACGTTTGGCTGAAAAGGAAGAAACAGAAGACATTCAGAAGATAGGAGGTTTGGAAGTACTTGATGAACCATACATGAATATTCCATTTTTGAAACTGATGAAAAAACGTTCGGGCTGGCTTATTATTTTGTTTCTTGGCGAGATGCTCACCGCTTCAGCAATGGGGCATTATGCAGATGATTATCAAAAGGTATGGCAATTGGGTTTATTTCTTCCGCTTATAATTTCGAGCGGCGGAAATTCAGGTTCGCAGGCATCTACACTTATCATTCGTGCTATGGCATTGGGCGAAGTAACGCTGAGAGACTGGTGGAGAATAATGAAAAGAGAAATATTTTCAGGCTTGTTTCTGGGCTTTGTATTAGGAGGAATAGGGTTTATAAGGGTGCTTACCTGGACTTTATTTACACCGATTTACGGACCGCATTATTTTTTAATAGCATTGGTTGTTGGCTTTGCACTTATAGGAGTAGTGCTGTGGGGAACATTATCCGGTTCCATGCTTCCGCTGATACTTAAACGTGCCGGAGCCGACCCTGCCACTTCTTCGGCTCCATTTGTAGCTACACTTGTGGATGTTACCGGATTGATAATTTATTTTTCTGTGGCTGTGCTTATACTTAAAGGAATAATGCTTTAATATTAATGAATAGTATCAGCCAGTACAGCTCTGGTTTCGTCTACCCATTTTAAAAGAATTCCTTTTTCTTCAGGAGATAATTTTGCTTCACTGTGAATGAAAGTGTAAGAATATATTGGCATTTCATCATCTTCCAGTTGTTCTTTTATTTCTTTCAT
>CAIQBY010000139.1 GCA_903870175.1 uncultured Bacteroidota bacterium | reverse complement strand
CTTTTCAAATACGATAGGCATTTCGCCTGTGTATCGTATTCTTTAGTAATCTTTAATATGTTTGTTGCCATTTTATTTGTTTTTAATTAATTATAAAGTTAAAAAATATTCTTAGGGATAAGTACTTAGACTTATTAAACATAAATAAAATGAAAACAATCCTTCAAAGTATTTTTATTACAGGAATTATAATAATGTTATTCTCTTTCGATATGGCCAAAGGCTGGACATCAGGAGGTTCAAACATGAGCGAATATGAAATGGGAATTGATAAAGGCGCAGGTCAGGATGGTAAAAATGCAGCAACAATTAAATCCATCAAAAAAGATATTAAGGATTTCGGAACGATGATGCAAAACTGTTTGCCTGATAAATTTATTGGTAAAAGAATAAGGATGACTGGCTACATGAAATCAAAAGATGTTACAAGCTGGGCTTCTTTTTGGTTAAGAGTTGACGGTAAAAAAAAGCAGCAGTTCCTTTCATTTGATAATATGCACGATGGCAAAAAAGACAGGTCGATAAAAGGCACAACAGATTGGGCAAAGTATGAAATCGTTTTGGATGTTCCGCGAAAAGCTTCCAACCTTGCTTTCGGAGCATTACTCGACGGCACCGGACAAATTTGGTTTTCGAAATTAAGCTTCGAAATAGTTGACAACACAGTTCCTTTGACATGGGAACCAAAGGGAAATTACAAACCTAATTCGGAACCAATAAACCTTGAATTTGAAAATTAAAAGGCAACAACTTCTATATCTTTTTAAATACTTCGCTTAAAATAAATTAATAAACATCATTGAAAATAATAATTACTTTTCTTTTATACTTCCTTTTTCAACAATCATTTGCTTTAACTATTTCAGGGAAAATAACTGATGAAAATAATCTTCCGATACCTTATGTAACCGTATTAGTAAAAGGTACTACAGTTGGAACCACAAGCAATCTTTTGGGATTATATAGTTTAAATCTTGCTTTAGGAAAACACGAATTGGTTTTTAGATTGCTTGGTTATAAATTAAAGGAAGAAACGATAGATGTTATAAAAGATAACCAACTATTAAATGTAAAGCTTTCGTCAGAAAATTATTTATTAAATGAAGCTACTGTAAGTGCCAATAAAAATAATATTGAGTTTAATACAAATAAAGTATTGGCTGTATCAGAATTGTATTCTGATATTTGTAATTATAGGTACTTTTCGGATTTAGGAAAATCAAATGCAACTTTTCTAAATGCATTACTTCACTATTCGTATAAATCCAATTCGTATAGCTCATTCATAAATGGACTCAATGAACTTTTCAAGTATGATGAGAAAGTAAAGTTCAGTACTGATAAAGCATTACTAAACGAGAATCATAACTATTCTGGGAAATATCAATTTGTGGAGCATTGCAATGCAGGGAAAACATCTTCAAAATATACTCTAAAAGACAGACGAGCAGAAACTCAAATAAAAGATACTATATTATCAGGGCAATATCACATTAGCACAAAAAAGTTTGGAGATAGTATCTATTTCCAATGCCCTGGAATATATAATGAAAAAGAAATTGGCAAAGTTTCAATAGCTTCACTTCAGGCTTTTATTGATGCGTATTATATACCATTTTATAACGAACCTGATTTTAATACAACCAGCTCTAAAACAAGAATTCTTTCTAAAATAGGAATGAAAAATGAGAGAATAGCTTCATTAATTATGTTTGAAAAACAAATCACTAACTTCTATCCATATAAATATGATACATTGTTATTTGAAAATAGATTTAAAGAATGTTTAATATCTGCAGATACATCAAGAATATTAAAAGACGCATCAAACAGCGATTCATATTACAACTTATTAAGTTATCTTCAAAATGTTATTCATGATAATCATATTAAGATTTTTACAAATATGGATGTACATTATAAATTGATGGGATTTAATCTTCCCTTTAAAAATCTTCCGCTTAAACTATTTGTAAAAGATAATTCAGCATTTATTGAAGGTGTAACAGATTCAACTTATAAAAATTTAATAGGAAGTAAAATAATAAGCGTGAATGATATTGAGATAGCATCTTATTTAAAAAATAAATCAAATTATATTAGTTATACAACCCAACTTAGTAAAGAAAATAAGTTGGAGGAAAGCCTTTATAGAACTGTGCTAATTAACAAGGAATACCAGTTGAAATTGCAAAAGAGTGACGGTTCGATTGAAACAGTTAGAATTAAATCGGTATATCAGAACGTTTTTCAAAATCCTAAGCAAGACAAAAAATGGATGTATTATATTAATGATGAAAAAACAAAACTCTATGTTGATTTAAATAATTTTTCTTTTTCACCTAAAAAAGTATTAAAGGAAATCAAAAAAAATAAAAAGATTGAAAGGGTTATTTTTGATGTACTTGAATATCCTAATACCAATGCTTTAGATTTGATTGCTCATTTTACTACAAAACCCTTATTATCGCCAACATTTATATCAAGCTTTACTTCTAATCCATTTGGAGCAATTGTTAAAAAAGAAGTCAAAGAAAATTGGACACAAAAGGCTTTACAACCATCTGTAAATATTCCAACTGTGTTTTTAGTTCGGGGAACATATAGTTGGGGTGAAACATTTTTAGACATTATTAAAGCAAATAAAATTGGACAGTTAATAGGTGAGGAAACAGGAGGCACGAATGGTGATGTTATCTATAATAATTTAGAACTCTATGGTTATAAGTACAGTTCAATAAAAACAATAAACAACTCAAACAACCTACCAGCAAATGAAAGCACAATTAAACCAGACATTTTGTTTGAGAAAACTGAAAAGAATTATTTAAATTATAAGAACGAACTTATTAAATTCGCTTCAACTGTTCCCTTAAACAAATAAAATATGAAAAAATAACTTTATCAATTTGCCTTCTTTTTGAATGCAAGAAACAATGCACCGCCAATAAATCCGAACAACATAAGCGAAGAAGCCAATGATATTTTTTCTGCGGTATAATATCTGGTAGGTTCAAACTTAAATTCTATAGTATGTTTCCCTGCCGGAACACGCATGGCACGAAGCACCCAATCAGCACAGAAATGAGGTTTCAACTGTCCGTCAACATAAGCATTCCAGCCATCTTTATAATATATTTCAGAGAACACTGCAAGCTGCTCAGTAGCTGCATTTGATTCGTATGAAAGAACATTTGTTTTGTAGTCGGTAAGTTTGATGGATGCTGTCGGGTCAGGCTTTGGAGTAAATCCATCTGTTTCGGATTTATAACGGTCGTCAACAACAGCAGTATTTGCAGGGTTTATCTTCCCTACTGTTTCCAATTCTTCATCCGCATTTTTAGCAGGTTTTATTTCATTCACAAACCATGCATTGCCCAGCGCAAAAGAGTTACGAAGCGGAGGAGCCTCCACATTATAAATAATATAACGGGTATTAAGCATATTTAAAACTCCCTGACGGGCAAGTGCAGCCTTCACCGAAGAGTCGGTAGGATTAGCTTT
>CAIQBY010000138.1 GCA_903870175.1 uncultured Bacteroidota bacterium | reverse complement strand
TTGAAAGAAATATTCAATGGCAAACTTTCTAAAGTAACTGATGCTTATGTTCATTTGATTACTGCCAAAAGAAGAGAGATTTATCTGGCAGAAATTGCTCACGAATTTATTGAACAATACAAGGAAAATAAAAAGATACTTACAGCTGTAGTTACTACTGCAAATGGTATTGATGATGGAATACGCAAAAAAGTAATGGAGATTGTAAAAGGCGTTACCAACAGCGAAGTAGTATTACAGGAAGTAATTGACAAAGATATTATCGGAGGATTTATTATTCGCGTTGGCGACAAACAAGTGGATGCAAGTATTGCCCGCAAGTTGAACAGCCTGAAGCGCAGCTTTAATGAGAATCCGTTTATAAAAGAATTCTGATGAGAAATTCTAAATTCTAATATCTAAATACTAACAGAGACACATTTAGGAATTAGCTTTTAGAGTTTGGAATTAGAATTTAGAGATTAGAATTTAGAATTTAATTAACACAAAATAATAATAAAAAGTAATGGCTGAAGTAAAACCTGCAGAAGTATCTGCAATTTTAAGACAACAATTATCCGGATTTAAATCGGAACAGGAACTGGAAGAAGTAGGAACTGTGTTGCAAGTGGGTGATGGTATTGCCCGTATTTATGGTCTTTCTAAAGTACAATCAGGAGAGTTGATTGAATTTGAAAGCGGATTAAGAGGAATAGTTTTGAACCTTGAAGAGGATAACGTTGGTGCGGTAACTCTTGGTTCTTCTAATGATATTAAAGAAGGTGATGTAGTAAAACGTACCGGAAAAATTGCTTCCCTAATGGTAGGTGAAGGAATGTTGGGCCGTGTGGTTGATACTATGGGTCTTCCGATTGATGGAAAAGGACCTATCACAGGCAAACTTTATGAAATGCCGTTGGAGCGTAAAGCACCAGGTGTTATCTATCGTCAGCCGGTGAATGAGCCATTGCAAACAGGTTTGAAAGCTGTGGATGCGATGATTCCAATTGGTCGTGGTCAGCGTGAGTTGATTATCGGTGACCGTCAGACTGGTAAAACAGCTGTGGCTATTGATACGATCATTAACCAAAAAGAATTTTTTGATGCAGGTCAGCCTGTGTTTTGTATCTATGTAGCTATCGGACAAAAAGGTTCAACCGTTGCTAATATTCAACGTGTGTTGGAAGAAAAAGGCGCAATGGCTTATACAGTTATTGTTTCTGCAACAGCTTCAGACCCTGCTCCAATGCAGTTCTACGCTCCATTTGCAGGTGCAGCTATCGGTGAGTTCTTCCGCGACAGTGGCCGTCCGGCATTAATTGTTTATGATGATTTATCAAAACAAGCAGTAGCTTATCGTGAAGTTTCTCTATTGTTACGTAGACCTCCGGGACGTGAGGCGTATCCTGGTGACGTGTTCTACTTACACAGCAGGTTATTGGAGCGTGCCGCTAAAATCAATTCAAATGATGACATCGCTAAAAATATGAACGATTTGCCTGATTCTATCAAAGGAATTGTAAAAGGTGGTGGTTCGTTGACAGCATTGCCAATCATTGAAACACAAGCTGGTGACGTTTCTGCATATATCCCGACAAACGTAATTTCTATTACTGATGGTCAGATATTCCTTGAGAGTAACTTGTTTAACGCTGGTGTTCGTCCTGCAATCAACGTAGGTATTTCGGTATCTCGCGTGGGTGGTAATGCTCAAATTAAATCAATGAAAAAAGTGGCTGGTACATTAAAACTTGACCAGGCACAATATCGTGAGTTGGAAGCGTTCTCTAAATTTGGTTCTGATTTGGATGCTGCTACAAAAGCGGTTCTTGATAAAGGGTCTCGTAATGTGGAAATCCTTAAACAAGGACAGTTTTCGCCAATGAAAGTTGAGCAGCAAACTGCTATTCTTTATTGTGGAACTAAAGGTTTGTTGAAAGATGTACCTGTAAATAAAGTAAGAGAATTTGAAGCAGAATACCTTGGTTTCTTAGAATCTAAACACAAAAACGTTTTGAATGATTTGAAGGCTGGTAAGTTGACAGATGAAATAACAGCAGTTTTAGAAAGTGTTGCTAAAGACTTATCCAAAGGTTATTCAAAGTAATTCTATTAATAAAAAATGGCTAACTTAAAAGAAGTAAGAAATAGGATAACTTCGGTTTCGAGTACGCAGCAAATAACAAGCGCTATGAAAATGGTGAGTGCGGCTAAGTTGCGTAAAGCGCAGGATGCAGTTACTGCTATGCGTCCGTATGCAGGTAAGTTGAAATCGATTCTGGAGAATTTAAGTGCAAGTATTTCTGACGGAAAATATTCTCAACAGAGAGAAGTGAAGAATGTTTTGTTGGTTGTTATTACGAGTAACAGAGGATTGTGCGGAGGATTTAATGCCAACGTAATTAAAGCCGCTGGTCGTTTGGCTCGCGAAGAATACAAAGGTGCGAATGTTACTATTCTTAACATTGGTAAAAAAGGTGGTGACTTCTTTAAAAAAGGAACCTATGCCAACATTACTGCTGATATGGCGAAGAATCCAAATGAATTATTTGATCATCTTACATTCGCTAATGTAGCGCCTGTGGCTGAGAAGATAATGGAAATGTTTGCTGCAGAAAAATTTGACAAGGTAGAATTGATTTACAATATGTTTAAAAACGCTGCAGTACAAATTACAACTGTAGAGCAGTTTTTACCGGTGATGCCTCCAGAAGTTACATCAACAAAAAAACATTCAGTTGATTTTATTTACGAACCAAATCAGGAAGAAATTGTAAAAACAATTGTTCCTCTTTCATTAAAAACACAATTGTTTAAAGCATTACGCGATTCATTAGCTTCGGAACACGGAGCACGTATGACAGCAATGCACAAAGCAACTGATAATGCAGGAGCGTTAATAAAAGAATTAAAATTGATGTATAACAAAGCCCGTCAGGCTGCTATTACTAATGAGATATTAGAAATTGTTGGTGGTGCGGAAGCGTTGAATGGTTAAGTAGTATTAAGTACAAAGTATTATTTAAATTTTAATAAAAAAGTCCTGCAGTGATGCAGGACTTTTTATTTTGGAGAATATCTTGATTTGTTTTAAAAATGATATCCTTTATAATTTCTGGTAAATTCTTCGGGAGCAATAATTGGGTTTATCTGAAGATTGTGATATTCATACATTTCAAAAACTCCTTTATCATCAAATATTTTACTGCTCACAGGCACCATGAATTCCTTATCGATTAATAATAGAGTAAGTTTTGCATATGCATTAGGCACCTGTATTACCTGCCCTTCCTTCACATCATTATAGCCGCTTATTTTAGGGTTGTTTTCGAGAATCATATATTCGCTTAACCTCAATTTACGGGCAATAGTGATAATGTTTTCGCCATTTTTAACAGTATAAGGAATCCAGGCGAAATCAGGGAAAGTGATAGCCAACTGATAACAGGGACGGTCCTGACACAATTCATCACCAAGTATTTTAAAATTTTTATCCAATCCAACGCCTGACTTTTTCATACCATCTTTTAGTATATCTGCAAGGTAAAGAAATCCCATTTCATGAATTGTATGATGCTGGTCTTTGCGCATCAGCGAGCCATATGGGTCGAGGTTAAGATTAATATACGGGAACGAATTTGGATTAACTAATGCCTGCCCGTTGTTGGTTCCCTGAGTCCACAGTACTTCTATGCCTTTAATATTGAGATATAATTTTCGAGGCGAGACCTGAAGTTTTACTTTCGACTCGGAATGCTGCATCCTGCCTTTGATTCGTTCGTTCACCTGTAAATTATAACGAAGCGTTTTAACATTATCCACTGATTCGAAAACTTTGTTAATCAGCTCCCGATTATCCAATGCGCTATCGTACTTTTTGAAACTGCTAAACGAAATTAATGCTCCGCAAGTAACTGTAAAGACAGCAAATATTATAATGCGGGAAAATTTGAATTTCATTCTGTGTTTTGTAAAAAGTCTGCAAAGATAAAGATTTAGTTGTTAGTCGCCGGATATTAAATACAGGATGTCAATCATCTTTTATTGTCGAATATCAGTAATGTAATATCCAATTTAATTAAGTATTTTCGTATCAATTATTAATAGTATGAATATAGTTGGAATAATACCATCACGATTTGCATCTACCCGCTTCCCGGGGAAACCATTGATTGACATAGGCGGAAAGACGATGATTCAAAGAGTATATGAACAGGCGAGCAAATCAAAATCGCTAAACAAAGTAGTTGTCGCGACAGATGATTTGAAAATAGAACAACATGTAAAATCGTTTGGCGGCAATGTGGTAATGACAAGCGAGGCTCACCAAAGCGGCACAGACAGATGCTTTGAAGCAATAAATAAAATTTCGGCAGATGCAGATGTAGTAATAAATATTCAAGGCGATGAGCCGTTCATCCATCCGGAACAGATAGATTTAGTTGCTTCCTGTTTCATAAATCCTGAAGTGCAGATTGCTACTTTAGTAAAGAAGATGAGCTCTGTAGAAGATTTATTCAGCAATACTATTATGAAAGTGGTGATGAATAAAAAGGGAGAAGGAATTTATTTCAGCAGGCAGGCCATACCTTATATAAGAGGCAAAGAGCCGAAAGACTGGCTGAATCATTTTACTTTTTACAAACATATCGGTATCTATGCCTACACTGTAAAGACTTTGAAGGAGATTACCGCTTTGCCGCAATCGTCGCTGGAACTTGCAGAGTCTCTGGAACAATTACGATGGATTGAAAACGGATATAAAATTAAAGTGGAGATTACTGATTATGAAAGTGTTTCGGTAGATGCGCCGGAAGACTTAAAAAAATTAGCAAAATATATGTAGATTTTTAGTACTTTCACGTCCCCGAAATAAAAAATGCAAAAGGTAGATAAACATATCAGCGACTTATTATACGAACACGATTGTGTTATTGTTCCTGACTTTGGGGGCTTTGTTGCGAATTATGCTTCTGCTAAAATTCATCCTGCACAACATACATTCACTCCTCCGTCAAAGAAAATTGTTTTCAATAAAAACCTGAATAATAATGACGGGCTTTTGGCAAATCATATTGTAAAGTCTGAAAACAGTAACTATCCGGAGGCATTAAAATATATTAATCATTTTGTAGAGAATGCAAATACTCAACTGAGAAAAGGTGCGAAAGTAAAGATAGATGAAGTGGGTACTTTGTATTTGGATGTAGAACGTAATATTCAATTCGAACCTTCGTCAACTAATTATTTGCTTGCTGCTTTTGGGTTATCGCAATTTCAGTCGCCAGCTATAAAGCGCGATAATATTGGTAAAAGAATAGAAAAAGAATTTAAAGACAGAGGCGCAATTCCTTCTGAAAAGAAGAAATTGAATATTAAAAAATATGTTGCTTTGGCAATAGCAGCACCATTAATATTCGGATTGATTTGGATTCCTTTGAAAACTGATTTGTTGAAAAATATTAATTATTCGAGCTTGAATCCTTTTGCGCATAAGGAAATCAGATTGCCGGAAGTAAAGGATGTTCCTAAAACTACAACTTTACCGATGGTTAAAAAAGATACCGTTGTGAAATCAACTATTAATACTGCTGACTTGGTTAAAACAGAACAGCCAACTTCTGTAGAGTCGGTGAAAGCTGATACTACGGCTGTAATTAAAGAAAATAAAACCAATCTTGATTATAAATTTCATATCGTTGTTGGTTGTTTTCAAATTGAAAACAATGCCATCAATTTTGTAACTACTTTGCAACAGCAAAACATTACTGCTTCAATAATCGGCAAGAATAATAAAGGATTGTTTGTGGTTAGTTGCGGTGATTTTGCAACAAATAAAGAAGCTGTGAAGGAATTGGAAAGCCTTAGAAAGTTACAACCAAA
Source organism: uncultured Bacteroidota bacterium (assembly GCA_903870175.1). Classification (GTDB taxonomy): domain Bacteria; phylum Bacteroidota; class Bacteroidia; order 2-12-FULL-35-15; family 2-12-FULL-35-15; genus 2-12-FULL-35-15. The sequence goes on along the minus strand of CAIQBY010000138.1, from coordinate 7,683 downwards.
TGCATGGTTGTATAAAAATTAAAATTTTCCAGTCTGCAAATTATTTAATAGTTACATCCTTTTTCTCTCTGCTTTTCCTGTAAAGTTTAATTGCAATTACGAGCGTTCCTGAGAAGATAAGCAAACCTAATAATCCGTAGATAAAACCTGTATTGCTTTTTAATACTATCAGAAAAACGATGGAAAATAAAAATACGGTAGCTACTTCATTCCACAGGCGTAATTTAAAGGAAGAATATTTTACTACATCGCGCTGGAGGTTTTTAAACATTATATGGCACTCGAAATGATATAAAATCAAACCACCTACAAATGAAAGTTTCAGGATAAAATAGGCTTGTGATAAATATGAGGGCTTCATCCAGACCATCCATAATCCAAATGTTGCTGCAAGTATCATGGAAGGCCATGTGATGCCATACCACAATCTTTTTTCCATCAATTTATATTGTGTCTGCAAAATATTTTTTGAAGGTTCTTCGAGTAGTTCGGCTTCGGCATGATAAATATATAATCGAACTATATAAAATAAACCTGCGAACCAGGTAACTACAAAGATGATGTGCAGTGCTAAAACGTAAAGAAAAGGCATAATGATATATTTAGAGCGCAAAAATACAAAGGATTTTGGTTGGTTGGACATTTTAGGAAAATGCTTTATATAGACCTCACCCCCAGCCCCTCCCCTTGAAAAAAGGGGAGGGGTGACTATGTGTGAAGTAGATTTCCGAAAAATGAAGTTGTTTTTGTTTTTGGAGAAGTAATTTTTGAAAGGGGAGAAGTAATTTATGGAAAGGGAGAAGTGACTTTTACGAGAACAGAAGTGACTTTTACGAGAACAGAAGTGATTTTTACAAGGGGAGAAGTGATTTTTACGAGGGGAGAAGTGATTTTTATGAGGGGAGAAGTGACTTTTGGGAGGGGAGAAGTGACTTTTACGAGAGGAGAAGTGACTTTTGAGAGGGGAGAATTTCACTAAATGTTTAATTATTAGTGTTTTTAGCATATGATTTTGAATTGGTGAGGGTTTTATTCTTTCTAATTAATATAGAAGACAATTTGTTACATTGGTTTTATTTATCTTTGCCAGCTACTTTAAAACTTCTTATGAAAAGAACCTTCTTTATTTTCACCACATTGGCATTATTAATAAATGGAACAATTGCTTTAGGGCAAAAAAAATATGAGGAGCCTCAATTTAAGTTTGACAAAACAAAAAATGCATCACTCAAAATAGCTGACCTTACGAAGGATTTGGAATTGCGCGCACCTGGGCAGCCGATTACTATTATAAAATATTCGGTGACGGCAACTATTGACGGAGACGACAAAACATTTGAAAGCAAGGGAAGTAAAATAGGGGCGAAAGCAGTGGATGCAATAACTTCGGCTAAACAAAAACCAACACATTTGGATTTTTCGAATGTTACTTTTACTCAGGAAGGTGATAATTCGAAACAAGTGTTGAAGGGATTTACTATTTTTTTAAAGTAATAAGGAGAATAAATAAGATATGCATACAAAGGATAAGATACTGGTAATAGGCTCGTCGGGCCAAATAGGTACGGAACTGGTTCATAAATTAAGAGATATTTATGGTGTTGATAATGTTATAGCATCAGATATAAAAGCGTCGAACCAAGCCAAGGAAGGGCCTTTTGAAGTAGCGAATGTGATGGATGCACATCAACTTGGAGAAGTGGTTACAAGACATAATGTTAATCAGGTTTATTTATTGGCTGCATTATTATCTGCGACAGCAGAGAAAATGCCTAAACTTGGCTGGGAATTGAATATGCAAGGCTTGTTTAATGTGCTTGATTTGGCAAAAGAAAAAATAATTGACCGTATTTACTGGCCAAGTTCTATTGCTGTTTTCGGACCGAATACACCTCGGGAAAATACACCTCAATATACTATTATGGAGCCGAGCACTGTTTATGGTATCAGTAAACAGGCTGGGGAGCGGTGGTGTGAATATTATTTTCATAAATACAATGTGGATGTTCGCAGCTTGCGATATCCGGGGTTGATTGGCTGGCAGAGCGCACCAGGTGGCGGAACCACAGATTATGCTGTACATATATTTCATGAAGCATTGAGGACAGGTACGTATGAATGTTTTTTATCAGAAAACACTACGCTGCCAATGATGTATATGCCAGATGCTATAAAAGCAACTATTGAAATAATGCAGGCAGATGCTGATAAAGTAAAAATCAGGTCGAGTTATAATTTAGCCGGAGTAAGCTTTTCGCCGAAAGAAATAGCTGAAGAAATAAAAAAACATATCCCTGATTTTTCTATTTCTTACAAGCCGGATTCGCGTCAGCAAATAGCGGATAGTTGGCCGCAAAGTATTGATGCTTCAGAAGCATCGAAAGATTGGGGCTGGAAGCCTGATTACGACTTGAAGAGAATGACTGATGATATGATGCAGAATTTAAAAAAATAGTACTGAAAGACATTTGTTTATTAATATTGATAAACAGAATGGAAAAGCAATTTGTAAAAGAAAAAAATATTCTAACTTTATCGCAAATTAATATTGGAGTTAAATCACACTTGATGAAAAAAATAATCTTTATATCTCTAATTCTTCTTTTTAAACTTGATGTTATTCAAGCTTCATTTTTGCAAAAGAAAGATTCCATAAATTTTACTGATGCAAATGATAAAAAACAAGGCAAATGGATAATCTATAACAAAACTGCACATCGCCCTAATTACACAGACGACCAAAAAGTGGAAGAGGGAATTTATATGGACGGGAAAAGAATAGGAATTTGGAAGGAATATTATCCCAATGGTGTTTTGAAAAGTAAGATTACTTATGATAACGGTCGCCCTAACGGATATGCAATAATGTATCATGATAACGGGAAAATAAAGGAAGAGGGGCTATGGCAAAATACGCGCTGGATAGGTGATTACAAATTATATTACGATAATGGGCAGGTGCAGCAGGAATTTAAATTTAGTCAAAGCGGCAAACGTGAAGGCCAGCAAAAGTATTATTTCGAAAACGGACAAGTGATGATAGAAGGCAATTGGGTTGCCGGAAACGAATCGGGAGTGATAAAAGAATATTATGAAAACGGTGATATCAGGGAAGAAAAGAATTTTAATAATGGAAGTTTTGACCCTGCTTCTTCAAAATCGTATGAGCCTAAAAAGCCAAACCCTGTAAAACCTCCTGAGGAAAAAGTAGTGCCACCGCCTGTTATCCCACAAAAAACAGAAAAAGATAATCTTGGTAAACAATTTACCGGTGAGGGTTATTGGAAATTATATAATATGAACAAGCAGGTTTCTAAAGAAGGTACATTCAGGAGAAACATGCTGATGGACGGCAAATCATATATTTATAATGATGATGGAATTTTGATGCGTATTGCTGTTTATAAAGACGGCAGATATGTTGGAGATGCTGTAATTGAAGATGACAAATAATTGAAACATAAATTCTAAAAAACTTAATACCTTTGGACTTATGAGTATTTCATAAGTCCATTTTTTATATGCAAAACCAACTATCAATATTTAATACCCTTACCAGAACAAAAGAAAAGTTCGAACCGATTCACAAAGGAATGGTTGGCGTATATGTATGCGGGCCTACCGTTTACAGTGATGTTCACCTAGGCAACTGCCGTACATTTATTTCCTTCGATTTAATATACCGTTACCTCTTGCATTTAGGTTTTAAAGTCAGATATGTTCGCAACATTACTGATGCCGGGCATTTGGAAGGTGACAGAGATGAAGGCGATGATAAATTTGCGAAGAAAGCTAAGCTGGAACAATTGGAACCAATGGAAATTGTTCAGAAATATACACTAGGTTTCCACGATGTGATGCGTGAGTTTAATACGCTTCCTCCAAGTATAGAACCAACTGCTACAGGGCATATCTGCGAACAGATAGAAATGATTAAGGAAATAATTGCCAACGGCTATGCTTATGAAATTAAAGGAACCGTTTACTTTGATGTAGAAAAATATAACAAGGAATTTCCTTACGGGCAACTTACCAATCGTAAGCTGGAAGACCTGTTGGAAGGTACACGCGAACTTAGCGGACAGGATGAAAAGCGAGGTCGATTGGATTTTGCATTGTGGATTGCGGCGAAAGAAGAAACATTGATGAAGTGGCCTTCGCCTTGGGGATGGGGTTTTCCGGGCTGGCATATTGAATGTTCTGCAATGAGCAATAAGTATTTAGGAGAAACTTTTGATATTCACGGAGGAGGAATGGATTTGCAGGCAACGCATCATACCAATGAAATAGCACAATCGCAGGCTTGTAACCATAAAGCACCGGTGAAATACTGGATGCATACAAATATGCTTACTGTAAACGGTGTGCGTATGTCGAAGACTGCAGGCAATGGGTTTCTTCCCGGAGAATTATTTACAGGGAATCATCCTTTGCTGGAGAAAGGCTACAGCCCAATGGCGGTACGTTTTTTTATGATGCAGACGCATTACAGAAGCACTCTTGATTTTTCGAATGAAGCATTACAGGCTTCAGAAAAAGGATATGCTCGATTGATAACTTCGATTAAAACCATTGATAATTTAAAAACATCTGCTGCTTCGACTTCAAACATTAAGGAACTTGAAAAGGCTTGCTATGCAGCAATGAACGATGATTTTAATGCGCCAATATTAGTTGCAAGTTTGTTTGAAGGTGCAAGAATTATTAATTCGGTGAATGATAACAAGGAAACAATAACAGCAGAAGATTTGGCATTATTGAAAAAACTTATGCATTCATTTGTTTTTGATGTGTTGGGATTAAAATCAGAAACATCCAATTCGTCTGCCGACAAAGCATTGCAGGGCGCAATGGAAGTTATTCTGGAAATAAGAAAAGATATAAAAGCTAAAAAAGATTATGCCGCTTCTGATAAGTTACGGGATGATTTGAATAAACATAATATACAAATTAAAGATACTAAAGATGGTCCAGTTTGGTCGGTTTCAGAATAAGGTTATAACAATTTTATCTCTTACAATAGCTGTCGTTATTACTTCGTGTACTAATGAAACTAAAAATGACAATACAAATCCACCGGTAAAAACTGTTGCTGTACCAAGAATTCCGGCGCCTGATTTTAATGCTGATTCTGCTTATTCATTTGTGAAAGCACAGGTTGATTTCGGACCACGGATACCCGGAACGCCTGCACATGCTAAGTGTGCAGAGTATCTGGTTGCTAAATTAAAATCGTATGGATTTGAAGTTATTGTTCAAACGGGCACTATACCTACATTTGACAAAAAACAATTCACGCTGAAAAACATTATTGCTTCTTACAAACCCGATGTGCAAAGTCGTGTGATGCTTTGTTCGCATTGGGATAGTCGTCCCTGGGCTGACGCTGACAAAAAGGATCCTGACAAACCATTTGACAGTGCGAATGACGGCCCAAGCGGTGTTGGCGTGGCTTTGGAAGTAGCGCATCAGGTTTCAATAAAACATCCGAATGCCGGCGTTGATATTTTCTTTTTTGATCTGGAAGATTATGGCGAACCCGGCGGAGACAATGATAGCTGGTGTCTTGGCTCGCAGTACTGGGCGAAGAATATTCATAAGCCGAATTATTATGCAAACTTTGGAGTGTTGCTTGATATGGTTGGAGGACCAAATGCTTATTTCCCGAAGGAGGCAAAATCGGTAGAATATGCGTCAACAGAGGTTGACAAGGTATGGAAAGCAGCAAACGATATTGGCTATGGAAACTATTTTGCGCCGCAAACAAAAGATTTTGTTGGTATCGACGATCATATTATTGTAAACAAAGCCGGTGTGCCTTGTATAGATATTATTGAGTATAATCAGGCGTCAGGCGGGTTTGGCGATTATCATCATACACATAAAGATAATATGAGCATCATTGATAAAAATACTTTGAAAGCGGTGGGACAAACATTGCTCGAAGTTATTTACAATGAGAAATAGCTTTTCTTTACATTGAAAAAAATTCTTATCATTCGGTTTAGTTCCATTGGCGATATTGTATTGACTACGCCTGTTATCCGCTGTTTGAAGGAACAAAAACAGGAAATTGAAATTCATTATCTTACCAAGAAAGTTTTCAAAGGATTGATAGAAAACAATCCTTACCTCACTAAAATTCATACCATCGATAAAGATGTGAAAGAAGTGGTAAACGATTTGAAAAAGGAAAACTTTGATTTCGTTATTGATTTACATAACAATATCCGGTCGCTGCAAACCAAGACTGCGCTTGGCAAACCGTCTGCTTCGTTCAGGAAACTGAACTTCAAGAAATGGATTTTAGTAAATTTTAAAATCAACAGGATGCCTGCAAAGCATATTGTTGACAGGTATTTGCAGACTGTATCATCGCTCGGAATTAAAAATGATAACAAGGGACTTGATTATTTTATTCCTGAAAAGGATGAAGTGAATATCGCTACTCTCCCAGCAGCTCATCAAAATGGATACATTGGTTTTGTGATTGGTGCAAGGCATGTTACCAAACAATTGCCATTGGAAAAGATTATTTCTATCTGCAAAAAATTAAATCAGCCGATTGTTTTATTAGGTGGTAAAGAAGATGTGGAAAATGGGAACAAAATTGAAAAAGCTGTAGGAACTACTATTTACAATGCCTGCGGAAAATATAATCTCAATCAATCGGCATCGCTGATAAAACAGGCAACCAAAATAATTTCGCATGATACAGGATTGATGCACATTGCAGCGGCTTTCAAAAAGGAAATTATTTCTGTTTGGGGCAATACCGTTCCCGATTTTGGTTTCAGCCCTTATTTGCCGGCACCCGCTTCAAGGATAATTGAGGTAAAGAATCTTTCCTGCCGTCCCTGCTCTAAAATAGGTTATGATAAATGCCCGAAAGGACATTTTAAATGTATGGTGGAGATTAACGAGGAAGAAATTATTGCTCTCCCAAAAACAACGCCTTCAGCTCGGTAGCATCTTTTGGTTTCAGCTTGCCGGCAAGTATAAGGCTTAATTGTTTTCTTCGCAAAGCGGCTTCAAAACGTTTCTTTTCTTCTTCTGTTTCAGGCACCAGTTCGGGCACAGGCAATGGCGAACCATTCTGGTCGACCGCTACAAAAGTATAAATGGCTTCATTGGATTTTACCTTTTCGCCGCTCACAGGGTCTTCCACCCACACATCAATAAATACTTCCATCGACGTATTAAAAGCGCGCGAAACTTTTGCTTCGAGCGTTACCAGACTTGCATGTTTTATAGGATTGTTGAACGACACATTGTTGACAGAAGCCGTTACTACCACACGTTTGCAATGGCGGTGGGCGGCAATGCTCGATACCATATCCATCCATTGAAGCAGTTGTCCGCCGAATAAATTACCAAGTGTATTGGTATCATTCGGCAACACTATTTGCGTTTGTATGGTAAGCGATTCTTTAGGCGTTTTAGATTTCATGCGTTATTTTTCTGCAAAGGTATGTAAATTAGTTTCTCATTAATTGCCCATTATTTTGTTATCCTTTTTATTGACTATTCTCTTTTACTTCTTTCTTATTTTTATTTGGGCGAATCACCTTTCTGCCATTCATCAAGTTCCTTCCGGCTTTTGCTGCAATCTTTTTATTCTTCTGAAAAAGAAGAATAAAAAGGATTTCCACGACAATCCGGCGCAGTTGGAAGAGTAGTGTT
>CAIQBY010000137.1 GCA_903870175.1 uncultured Bacteroidota bacterium | reverse complement strand
TTCAAATTACTCTTTCTATTTCAACATCCTTCCCTCTCTGTGAACCTCTGTGTCTCCTCCTTTTCCCTCTGTGTAACATAAAAGCCGAAGGCTTCAATCATAATTGCAAATCAAAAATCTTATTTAATCCTAACCAATCATACCAAATCCGCGTTCCAATCCCCAACAAAAAATCCTGCCATTTCTCAACAGCAGGATTTTCATTTTCAAATTTTCAAATCGTCAAATTTTCAAATCACTTTTACGCCACCACAATTTTCAAAAACTTAACAACAATTTTTTTACCACTGCCATTAGTAATCACCACATAATCACCGGTACCCAATAAATCACCAACCACCACTTCCAGCATAGTACCAAACACAAGCGGAGTACCAACAGTACAAACACCCGTTTTCAAATCCTGTCTGCACACAGTTACAACCACACCTTTAGTCATCAGCGTAAATTGCAATTTATGTTTTGAAGCCACTTTAGTAGCCACCACCCTCGACCCAAATTCTTTAATCTTCAAATTCCTTGCTTTTTTAGCTAATGTCGGCTCCACCATTTTCTTAATACCGTTAAAAGTCGCCTTTTTAGCCAGCACCTTATCACCTGTCGATTTTGCTGCCGCCTTTATTCCGCCAATCAACAGCATACAGGTAGTCATAAAAGTATCAACAATAATTTTATCATCGCCGCTCAGCGTATTAATATTCTGGCTCAAATTAATTTTATAAGTATTCGCTTTCCAAACAGCATCATGGATATTCGAAAAATTACCCTGCATCGTAGTTGTAAACCCTTTAGCATCCAGCGCAGCAGCATTTCCACCATCATTAATCCTTGCAAAAGTCACTTCATAGCTCGTATGATACAAACCAATATTTCTATCCCTGATAGCTTTATTCAAAGCACCAATACCAAAGCTGCTCTTGCTGTCACCAATGCTTCCGCCGGTAATACATTTACCAATAGCATAATCCAGATTAGCATTAACCAGCAGCATACTATCCAACAACGTATCACGCTTAGCAGTTTCGCCTTTATTCAATTTTTTCAAACCCGGCGTAGTTACCATGTCATTAACATCCTGCTTTTGCACATCAAATGTATTTACAAGCCAGGGGTCAGTAAAATCAGCATCAATAGCTATCACATTCCCATAGTTAGCTTTAAATAAAGCCCTCAATACTTCCCCGAAGGAAACAACATCTTCAATTTTTATATTCATTTTAATTTAAGGTTTTTCATCAAAACAATTTCTTGTCCTGACCCTGCGCCTGTTTTTTTAGAAAAAACACAAGTGGTTAATACTAACACTTTCTGCCGCAGGATACCTTTTCAGGCGGTAATCTACATTCACTTCTCAAATAGGTTCGTCGAGAGTCGCTGCAAGTATATACAATTAAACAATGCTAAACCTCTTTTATAATTAATATATATTTCCAACCTCCAAATCCCATTTAGTAAGATTACAACCCTTACACGTAAGATTACATCCCTTACACGTAAGATTGCATCCCTTATACGTAAGATTGCATCCCTTACACGTAAGATTGCATTCCTTACACGTAAGATTGAATCCCTTACACGTAAGATTGAATCCCTTACACGTAAGATTGAATCCCTTACCGATGCCGATTCAAAAAATACTTCACCTAATCAACACTTTAGCTATTTTGACAAATTTGCTCCCGAAAACCCAAAAGCGGGAACAAACTTGATGGATAGCAGAAACGATATTCGCCCAAATAAAAACTCCTTCTATAAAAAACGCCCGACCAATAAACCAATTACTATCTTTGCCCGAATTTAAAATACAACATACCAATTGGAAATCCTGCTTACGATAACATATACTTTCCTGTTCATTTTCATCATTCATAAGATGAAATTCTTTGAACTCGAAGGCATTTCAAAACGAACATTATCCATACTATTCACCATCAAAATAATCTTCGGATTATTACTTTGGGCAATCTACACCTTTTATTACACCGACCGCTCCACCGCCGATATTTACAAATATTTCGACGACAGCAAAATACTTTTTGATACACTCAAAACCCATCCTACACACTATTTCCGAATGTTATTAGGCATCTATAACAACACTCCCGAATTCGACACCTACTATAATGAAATGCACTACTGGTCGCGCAAATTCTATGGCAGCATATATAACGACAGCCATACCATAGTGCGTTTCAATGCCTTCGTCCGCCTCTTCTCCTTCGGATATTACAATGTTCACACGGTCTTCATCTGTTTCGTTTCATTTATAGGACTTACAGGCATCTACAAAACATTTGCAACCTACTTAAAAGATAAAAAACGCGAATTGATGTTTGCCGTTTTCCTATTGCCATCAGTGCTTTTCTGGGGTTCCGGCGTATTAAAAGAAGGAATAATAATATTCGCTTTAGGCTTATCAATTTATTACACAACAAAATTATTTACACCGAAAGCAATAATAATTTGCGCTGCAATGGCAGCATTATTGGCACTCTCCAAGTTTTACGTATGGCTTGCAATAATGCCAAGTTTAATTTTTCTTCTCTGGTTCAACAAATCAGGAGCATCAAAACCACTTTTGAAATTTGCAATAATCATTTTCACACTATCCGTAATAGGCTTAAACATTGATAGTTTCACTCCAATTCAAAATCCACTGGTTACATTATCACAAAAACAAATTGAATTCAATCAGCTTGCTTATGGCAATTTTACTGATGCTTACCACCATCCCATACCTGTTGCAGGCAGTTTAATAAAGCTCGATACATTGGAACCAACAGCGTCTTCATTTCTTAAAAATAGTCCGCAGGCACTTCTAAATACAGTCGTTCGCCCTTACCCATGGGAATTAAAATCACCATTAATGCTAATGGCAGGTGCCGAAAATATAATGATACTCGCATTCATTTTACTCTGTCTTGTTTTCAGCAAACCATTTTCAATTATCCATTGGGAATATGTTTTATTTTGTTTATCATTTGTACTGATTCAGTTTTTAATCATTGGCGAAACCACTCCTGTTCTCGGTGCTATCGCGAGATATAAAGTTATTTCTTTACCGTTTTTATTAATTGCATTTTTATTTATGTTCGATAAAAACAAACTGCTGAAACGTATTCCTGTTTTAACAAAACTCCTTAGTCAATAATTTATCTACATTTGTTTTTTAACTAAAGTACATAGCATGAATTTCAATTCACTATTTCGCAAGAAATCAGTACACGATATATTAAAACAAGTAGAGAAGAATGAAGCCGAAGGCGGTCACGGTGGTTTAGGAAAGCATCTTGGAGTTCGCGACCTAACTGCATTTGGAATAGCTGCAATTATTGGTGCCGGTATATTTTCTACCATCGGCAAAGCAAGTTCTGATGGAGGTCCTGCAGTTATTTTTCTTTTTCTTTTTACCGCTGTAGCCTGCGGATTTGCTGCATTTGCTTACGCCGAATTTGCTTCTATGGTTCCTGTTTCGGGTAGTGCCTACACTTATTCCTATGTCGCCTTTGGCGAACTAATCGCCTGGATAATAGGATGGGCTTTGATTATGGAATATGCAATTGGCAATATTACTGTTGCAATTTCATGGAGTGATTATTTTACCGGATTACTCGATAGTCAGGGAATCCATTTGCCGCAATGGATTCAGACGGATTACTTAACGGCTTCCAATGGTTTTCATCAGGCAACTGCATTAATAAAAAGCGGTAAAACATTTGAAAACCTCGATGCCGGTTTGCAGGCTGCATACACCGCCTGGACTACTTCTCCAACTCTCGGCTCACTTCATTTCATCGCTGATTTGCCAGCACTGTTTATTATAATTGTTATTACTGCATTGGTTTATCGCGGGATGAAAGAATCTAAAAACGCTTCCAACTTAATGGTTGTAATCAAACTTTGTATTATTCTGTTGGTAATTGCAGTAGGCGTTTTTTATGTTGACACAAAGAACTGGCATCCTTTTGCACCAAATGGAGTGGCGGGAATATTAAAAGGCGTTTCTGCTGTGTTCTTTGCTTACATTGGCTTTGATGCTATTTCAACAACTGCTGAAGAATGTAAAAACCCACAACGTGATTTACCAAGAGGAATGATGTGGGCAATTATCATCTGTACTATTTTATACATCATCATTGCACTAATCCTTACCGGGATGGTTAAGTACGACCAGCTAAGTGTTGGTGATCCTCTTTCTTTTGTATTTCAAAAACTGGATTTAAAATGGATGTCAGGAATTATTGCTGTGAGTGCTGTAATAGCAATGGCAAGTGTTCTGCTGGTTTTTCAAATGGGACAGCCGCGTATTTGGATGAGTATGAGTAGAGATGGTTTGTTGCCAAAAGCCTTTTCAAGAATACATCCTAAATTCAAAACGCCTTCCTTTGCAACCATTGTAACAGGCTTTGTTGTTGCTGTTCCTGCTCTGTTTCTCAATCTTACTATGGTTACAGATCTTTGCAGTATCGGAACTTTATTCGCCTTTGTTTTAGTTTGTGCAGGAGTTTTAGTCTTGCAGAATAAGCCTGGTATTCCACGCGGGAAATTCAAAACTCCTTACATCAATTCAAAATACATTACCTCATCATTAATAGTGATTGCAATTATTCTTTCCTTCGTTTATAATAAACAGGACACTATTAATTTTCTTACCAATGAGAAGAAAATAAATGACGCAACTACCATTGTAACTTCATTAAAAGAAAATCAGATTAACGATATAAGGAAGATGATAATTACCAAGGACAGCATAACTTTCGCTGCAAATAAAAATGATTTGGAAACTTATCTCAGCAGCTTGGAAGAAACAAAATATAGTACAACTATTCAGTCATTTCCAATCACTGATAACTTAAAATTTGATTCAGGATTTAGTTTGTTCAAACATAAAATACCGATGTGGATATTCATTATTATTTCTTTCGGATTAGCAGTTTGGTCATACCGACAAAACCTTTCATTAATTCCTTTGTTAGGATTAATAAGTTGTTTATACATGATGGCAGAATTAGGTCTTTCCAACTGGATTGGATTTGGAATCTGGCTTATAACAGGATTGATTATCTATTTT
>CAIQBY010000136.1 GCA_903870175.1 uncultured Bacteroidota bacterium | reverse complement strand
AGATACCGAAGCCCGGCTTTGATAATCAAGCAAAACAGTTTTTATTTCATCAAGCGGAACATTGCTGTAAAGCATTACTGACGCCACTTTTCCTTCGGCACCAATGCAATAATCAGTAATGATATAATGTTCTTTTAACTTCGGAATTACGGCAACAGGTATTAATCCCAAATCGACTTTGCCATCCATTAATTTTTGTGCACAATCGGATGGAATGTCGAGTTGCAAATCAATATTATTTAATATTTCTGAATGTTGCAGGCCATAAATAAACGGTTTTGAATTTAGATAGGAAACTGCGGATACTTTAATTTTATGCATAAATAAATAGGGTGCGTCATTTTTAAAGAGCGCAAAGTTATAGAAACTTCATCAATTGAAATACTTATAAATTTACAATCACAATTTTTTATTACCTTTATCGTCAATTAAAAAATAAAATGAGTATTACGAAAGAACAAGTATTAGAAGCATTAAAAAATGTAGATGATCCTGATTTGAAAAAGGATTTGGTAACCCTGGGAATGATTCAGGATTTGGCTGTGGAAGGAAAAAATGTGAACTTCACTGTTGTTCTTACCACTCCGGCTTGCCCGATGAAAGAGATGATTCATAAGGCTTGCGTAAATGCAGTGCTGCATTTTGTGGACAAGGAAGCGATTGTAAATGTGAAGATGAGTTCGAATGTTACTGCCAGTGTGAAAACTGCGCCATTGCTTCAGAATGTAAAAAATATTATTGCTGTAGCTTCCGGAAAAGGAGGCGTAGGAAAATCAACAATAGCGTCAAATCTTGCAGCAGCATTGGCAAAACAAGGTGCAAAAGTAGGACTTGTGGATGCTGATATTTATGGTCCGTCGCAGACAATAATGTTTGATGTGGTGCACGAAAAGCCAATGGTTAAAGACATTGACGGTGTCACAAAAATTATTCCTGTAGAAAGTTATGGCGTAAAATTATTATCAATCGGATTCTTTGCCGATACAGCACAGCCCATTGTATGGCGCGGCCCGATGGCTTCAAAAGCATTGATGCAGTTATTTGCCGATGCCGATTGGGGAGAACTAGATTATATGATTATTGATTTGCCTCCGGGTACCGGTGATATTCAGTTATCTTTGGTTACTGATGTTCAGGTTAATGGTGTTGTAATAGTTAGTACGCCTCAAAATGTGGCTCTGGCAGATGCACAAAAAGGCGTTGCAATGTTTCAAATGCCGAAGATAAACGTGCCGGTATTGGGTATTGTAGAGAACATGGCATATTTTACTCCTGCCGAATTACCGAATAATAAATATTATATCTTCGGAAAAGACGGTGCAAAGAAACTGGCAGAGAAATTAAATGTTCCGTTGCTTGGTGAGATTCCATTGGTGCAAAGCATTTGTGAATCAGGTGATGCTGGCCGTCCCGCAGTATTGCAGGACAATACGCCACAGGCTCTTGCTTTTATGGAGATGGCAAGAAACGTAGCACAGCAGGTTTCTATTGTAAATGCTCAAAGAGAAGTTGTAGTTTAGGAAGGCACAAATAATAATACATTGTAATTAAATAATAGATTATGGAAGAATTAACCAAACGAGTAGAAGAGGCATTGGCACAGATTCGCCCGTATTTACAGGCTGATGGAGGTGATGTAACATTAGTGGAAATTTCGAATGATAAAGTTGTAAAACTTGAATTGCTTGGTGCTTGCAAATCATGTTCGATGAATAGAATGACAATGCAGGCAGGAATTGAAGAATCAATAAGACGCGCAGTGCCCGAAATTACAGGGATTGAAGCTATTAATACGTACCTAACAGTTTAAAATATATTCCATGAAAAAACTTTTACTTTCTTTATTAGTCTTAAATTTAGCTTTACTGATTTCTTCATGTACGCCTAACTTAAAAGTTCCAACACCAAGTGCCGGGAGTGCTAACTTCTCTAAATCCATTGCTATAGGCGGCGATTATATGGCAGGTTATCAGGATGGAGCATTATATGCAAAAGGACAACGGCTAAGCATCCCTGCGTTACTTGCCGAACAGTTTAAACAGGTTGGAGGTTCCGCTTTTAATCAGGCATTGATGCCCGATGATAATAAAGGACTTGGATTAGGGCCGACGCCTTGGAGCCCTCCATTTTTTACAGCTTTTCATCTTGGCAATAAAACAGACTGTCAGCACGTAACATCTTTAAATCCTTTGAATTCTGTTGTTTCTGTAAGCGCTGCATCGCCTTATTTAAGCGGAATAGCCGGCAACAGCATTCAGAATCTTGCAGTCCCTTTT
>CAIQBY010000135.1 GCA_903870175.1 uncultured Bacteroidota bacterium | reverse complement strand
GCCTTCCGTGGTGTCATAAAACCGAGGGAGCATATCTGCCAGCGTAGTTTTCCCTGATCCCGACTGACCAACCAAAGCAATGGTTTTTCCCTTTTCTATTTTAAGATTTACTTTATTGAGCACCCATCCTATCTCCCCTTCACGATACGCAAACGATACATTTCTGTATTCAATTTCCTTTTCAAATTTACTTATTGATTTAGGGTTTGCAGCATCTTTAATAGTTACGTCAGCCATCAATATTTTATCAATCCGTTCAGCAGACGCCAAACCTTTTTGAATGCTGTAATAAGCCTGCGTAAATGATTTGGCAGGAGGCAATAATTGAGAAAATAAAACCAAATAAGTAATAAATATTGAACCATTCATAGTTTTTTCAGACAATACCATTGCTCCACCGATATAAAGGATAATGACAAATACGGTAACACCTAAAA
Source organism: uncultured Bacteroidota bacterium (assembly GCA_903870175.1). Taxonomy (GTDB): domain Bacteria; phylum Bacteroidota; class Bacteroidia; order 2-12-FULL-35-15; family 2-12-FULL-35-15; genus 2-12-FULL-35-15. The sequence goes on along the minus strand of CAIQBY010000135.1, from coordinate 7,030 downwards.
ATTCGCTTAACGGAGAGGCCAAATCCACCTTGCGATATACGCGAGTAGATATGGAGGTGTATTGATTATTTACATCACTAAAGCGGTCGCTTATTTTTTTCTCTGCATTAAACCCTTTGATAATACGCAAACCGCCAAGAGTTTCTTCCATTATAGAAAGCAGTAAACCCATTTTCTCTTTTCCTGTTGTTGAATTTCGTTTTAAACTTTTTCCAATTCTGCCAATAAGTAATCCTACAATTGGCAATAAAATGAATGAGATGATTGTAAGTTTGATACTAAGTGCAATCATCACTATTAATAGAATTAGTATGGTTACAGGTTCACGAAATATCATTTCGAGTGATGACATAATACTCCATTCTATTTCGTTTACATCAGTTGTCATCAATGACATTAAATCTCCTTTACGTTCTTCCGAATAAAACGACAAAGACAAATCAAGAGATTTATTAAATATTTTATTTCGGATATCACGCACTGCTCCATTACGAATTGGTGAAAGATAATACATTGCCATATATCTGGTGAGATTTTTTAGAAAAAAAGCAATAATAACAAACAAACAAATCCCTGCAAGCACTGGCATTTTACCGACTTCTATTGTTTGTTTAGCCAAAAAATATTCAATAGCATCAAGAATTTCAGTAGTTGAATATCCGAAATGGCTCTTGCCTCCTCTTAATATTACTTCCATTTTATTCGTGTCTTCAGAGAAAAGAATTTGAAGAAATGGAAAAACCATTGCTATTGAAAACAAAGAGAAAACAACAGAAAGTAAATTGAAAACGATATTCAATATTCCATATCGCCAATACCCTTTTACATAGCGTAAAACCCCAAAGAATTTTTTCATTGCGCAAATATACGCTTTGCTCTTGTTTAATTGTTAATTTTGAATTCCTAAATAAATATAAATGGATTCGACAAGACAATTAAAAGTATCACGATTAATACAAAAAGAACTGGGAGATATATTTCAGCGCGAAACCCGCATACTGTTTGGTAAAGCATTAATCACGGTAACTCAGGTACGTGTAAGTCCTGATTTAAGTGTTGCAAAAGTATATGTAAGTCTGTTCAATGTACCTGACACAAAAGTTCTTTTGAAACTAATTCAGGAACATACAAAAGATATAAGAACCAAACTTTCGGACAGAATAAAAAAGCAGGTTCGTATTATTCCCAATCTTGTTTTCTACCTAGATGATTCATTGGATTATGCAATGAGGATTGATGAATTGTTAAAAAAATAAAAATAGTTTTAAGTTTATATGTTCTAAGTTCATAAGATGAGAAACTCATTTATGATGCCTATAACTTATAAACTTAGAACTTATAAACTTAAAACTTAACCTTGAATCTCCCCTTTTTCATAGCCCGTCGTTATTTGATTTCGAAGAAATCGCATAATGCTATTAATATTATTTCATGTGTTTCTGTTATGGGCGTTTGCATTGGTACAATGGCTTTGATAATTGTACTTTCTGCATTCAATGGTTTGTCTGATTTGGTTCAATCACTTTATAATTCATTTGACCCTGATATTGCCATTACAATTAAACAAGGCAAAACTTTTGATCCTGATTCATTTGAAATTCAATCGCTGAAAAAAGTGAATGGCATTGCTTATTACAATGAAGTGATGCAGGGAAATGCCTTATTAAAGTTCAACGATAAACAATGTATCGCAACAATAAAAGGCGTTGGCAAAGAATTTAAAAAAATGACAAGCTTTGATACATTGATTCATGATGGAATTTACAGTCTGGAGAAAAGCAATATTGTTGTTGGAAGAGGAATCTGCAACATCCTTCAAACTGGACCTAAAGAATTGTTTACCCCTATATCTATTTATGCACCTAAGCGGGGAAATAATAATTCCATTAATCCGGAAGATGGAATGAATGAGCTGAAAGTGTTTGTTTCAGGTGCTTTTACTATTAATGATGAGTTTGATAATAATTATGTAATTATGAATATTGATAATGCTCGCAAATTACTTGATTATAAAAATGAAGTTACTTCTATCGAATTAAAATTAAAACCGGATGCCGATAGAGAAAAAGTGCAGCAACAATTGATTTCAATTCTTGGAAATAAATTTGTTGTCAAAAACAGAGAGGAGCAAAATGCAATGCTTTATAAAACATTGAAATCAGAAAAACTCTGGACCTTTTTAATACTTATTTTCATTTTGATAATTGCCACTTTCAATGTTATCGGTTCTCTGACAATGCTTATTATTGAAAAGAAAAAAGACATAACAATATTGAATAATATGGGTGCCGATGTGACATTAATAAGAAGAATATTTCTATTGGAAGGACTTATGATTACGTTACTTGGCGCATTTCTGGGGTTATTACTTGGATTGTTTGTTTGCTGGCTGCAGGTTCAATTCAAACTGGTAAGAATGTCCGAAGGATGGCTGGTGGATGCCTATCCGATAAAAATACATATTGGAGACATTGCACTTATTATAAGTATAGTTTTATTAATTGGATTTGCAGCCGCATGGTATCCGGTTCGCTTCTTTACAAAAAAATACTTATTAAGAATTGCTTAAATACATTTCTTTATATTTGTTCAATATAAATTAAAATGTCATCAATAGCAAATACTCCAAAACCGCCCTACTATGCAGTTATCTTCACCACCCAACGAACTGCGATAGATAATGGATACGAAGAAACTGCCAATAGAATGGAAGATCTGGCAAAACAACAGGAAGGATTTTTAGGTTATGAATCGGCAACAGAAGGTACTGGAATTACGGTGAGTTACTGGAAAGATTTGGAATCCATCCGTAAATGGAAAATGAATACCGAACATTTATTTGCTCAGGAAAAAGGAAGAGCAGCCTAGTATAAAAATTATAAAACAAGAATTTGTCTGGTGGAAAGAGATTATGAATTTAATAAATAATATATGAGTAGTTCGAGCTTCTCTTCCAAAATAACTTCAAGCGACGGAATAAATTATATAAACATCGGCTTGATGGTAGTTAGTCTGATGGCTGCATATATATTGCCTTTCGAAGTGTTTTTATTTTCCTATGCCGTTCTTGGTCCGTTACATTATCTGACAGAAATATCGTGGCTCGACAAAAAGAACTATTTCATAAAATCAAAAAAAGACATCTGGTTATTTGTATTACTTGTAATTCCTTTAACCATCGGAATGTTCAACGCACATTCGAAAACAAATGCTTTTGTGGGCAGTTTAATTTTTTCGGGATTTGTGTATGCACTTATAATATTGTATGTAGATAAACTTGCGGTGAAATTATTTCTGGTGATTTTAACTTTTGTGATTTCACTGGTATTCAACTTTAATAAATATCCCGATTTGACGTTTCTGTTTTTTGCGGTGCTATTGCCCACAATCGTTCATGTATTTATTTTCACAGGGGCTTTTATTTTATTCGGGGCTTTAAAATCCAAGAGCAAATCAGGAATTATTTCTCTTTTTATATTTATTATTTGTGCAGCAACTTTCTTTATTTATACACCAGAAAACTTTGGATTGGCTGTTACTGATTATGGTAAAAATGCATATTCGTTCTTCAGAATATTAAATGTTTCTTTATATAAAATATTTGGTTTTGGAGATTTGAATCCGAATGATGTTTCTTTATTCATCAGCCCGAAAGCAGTTGCAGTAATGCGGTTTATAGCTTTTGCTTATACTTATCATTATTTGAACTGGTTTTCGAAAACCTCTGTAATCAAATGGAATCAGGTATCCAAGACAAGAATGTCGGCGATACTGATATTGTGGATTGCATCAGTTGTGCTATATGCGGTGAGTTATAAAATCGGATTTTATGCGCTGTATCTATTAAGTATGCTGCATGTGCTGTTCGAATTCCCGCTCAATCATTTTACTTTTATAGGAATCGGGAAAGATCTGAAAGCTATTTTAAGGAAATAGTATTTCTTCTTATTCCGATGAGCATCACGGAAAGGCTTGTAATAATGAACAGGTGGGCGATATCAAGATAAGTGCAATATTCATTTATGGAAATTTTGGTTCCGTTGATGATGGCTGTAATAAATAAAATCACAATTCCCCAGGCAATATATTCGCTGTTTTTATTATGCCTGACATCCATGAAATGAATAATCATTACCGGAATTAATGCAATTGCACTATCGATTACTACCACCAAAAAGTTATGGAAAACAAAAACCGAAATTGAAGATATAAGGAGAAGAATTATTGAAAACCATTTCCAGATATTTTTATTTGAAGAGTTTTTAAGTACCGAATTATATGTTGCATATTGAGCAGAAAAGGCAGCCCAAACATTAAATAATTGCATGGGCAACCACAATGAATCGTAACCTGTGCCGCTGTGAATCAGAAATAAAGCGTGAGAAAATGCTCCGGTAAATGATGCCAGACAAAGAAACAAATAGAAGAATGTCCAATTTTTAGTGCTTTTGTCGGGATTATTGATTTGTTTTAATTTCAGGAAGAAACAAAAACAGATTACTGAAAGAATAATATCAGTGAAAGCGGTAACGGGCTGATGAATTGCGATTCCGCCAATTGTTATTGTTGTATCAATTTTAACATAATCAATCATGGCGCAAAAGTAGTATTTTGTATGTGATGGAAAAGTGAAACGGGAAGAAGAATGAGTTAAAAGAGTTTAAATTTGACATCCAAAGAACCTAAAAACTCAACCGAGTTATTCAAAAACTCCACCGAGTTTCTCAATAAGTCAACCGAGTTTTCAAAAAACTCCTCCCAATTATTCAAAAACTCAACTGAGTTTTCCAAAAAGTCAACCGAGTTTTTGACCGTTATTGGGACTTTTCCGAGTAATTATTTCAGCTAAAATGCCTCGGTAAAGCTTATTGATAAAGCATTTACTCTGTTTTTTACTGAGTTATCGAAAACTCCTGAAACTTGAAATAACCTTAAATACTCAGAAATCGGAGGTCCGAAAAATTCATTTCTTCAAAATGAAGCACAAGTATCTCAAAACTGAATTTCTATCTATAATATTATTAATCTTCATTTTGTTCTTATACATTTGAGCGCGATTCTGAAATAATGACAGAAAATAGAGGATACATATATATACATTTAATTGCCTGTTTTGCTTTTTTGGCTTTGCCGATTATTTTTTCGCCAGATATCACCAATTCCGAATTTATTAAAGAGCCTCCTTTTCAAAGAGATTTTTTCGGATATATCATATTAATCCTGTTTTTCTATTTTCATTTTTATTTTCTAATTCCGCGCCTGTTTTTTAAAAAGAAATACCTTATATATATAGTAGCGGTTATTTTAAGTTTTGGCGCCATCACTATTTTGCCGAAACTAATTATTAATTTCCTGTTCGATTTTTTTCCGAATTTCGAAACACTGCCTGATCGCTTTGCAAAATATTCATTTCATTCGCGACATGAAATACAGCGTATAATAAGCCATTACTTTTTTCAGTTTTTAATGGTTATCGCCATTTCGTTTCTCGTAAAGATATATGACAGGTGGAAACAAACGGAAGAAGAAAAATTAATTACCGAGTTGTCTTACCTCAAGTCGCAAATGAATCCGCATTTCCTATTTAATACATTGAACAGCATTTATTCGCTTGCCATTCAGGAAAATTCGAATAAAACTGCCAATGCTGTTGTAAAACTTTCGGGCTTGATGCGATATGTGATAAGTGAAACGGAGACGGAATTTATTTCTCTGGAAAAAGAGATAAATTATATAAGTGATTATATCGAGTTGCAAAAAGTGCGGCTTGGTGATACTATCAACATTATATATAATGTTGCCGGAAATGCAGCAGGCAAAAACATTGCACCGTTTCTTTTAATTCATTTTATTGAAAATGCTTTTAAATATGGAGTGAATCCGGAAAAAAAATCAAGCATTAAAATAAATATTACTGTTGAGAAAAACGAACTCATATTAATAGTTGAAAATAGTAAAGTAAATACTAACTTTGATGCTGCAATGAAAAGCGGATTAGGAATTGATAACACAAAAAAGCGACTGCAATTGGTTTATCCGTCAACTCATCAGTTGGTAATTACAGATAATGAAACCGAATTCAATGTTTTGCTTAAACTAAAATTAAAATGATAACTGCTATAGCTATTGACGATGAACCACCGGCATTAAAAGTAATTGAAAACTTTTGCGGACAGATAGATACTTTGGATTTAAAAAAAACATTTACTCAACCGAATGAAGCATTAAAGTTTCTTCGGAAATTTCCTGTTGATTTATTGTTTCTCGATATTCAAATGCCATCAATATCAGGTATCGAATTTTATAAAATGCTGAAGCAGGATACTATGGTAATATTTACAACTGCGCATAGTCAGTTTGCTGTAGAAGGTTTTAATTTGAATGCTGTTGATTATTTATTAAAACCATTTACGTTGGAACGGTTTCAACAGGCAGTTACCAAAGCAACTGATTTTTATAACTATTCACGTCAATCCGATAAATCTCAGGACCAGTATTTATTCATCAGAGCAGATTATAAATTGATGAAAATTAAAATTTCCGACATATTATATGTTGAGGGATTGAATGATTATATAAAGATACATGTCCTGAATCAAAAAACTATAATTACAAGAATGACTATGAAAACGATTCAAGAAAAATTACCTGCAAAAGAATTTATCCGGGTTCATCGTTCATTTATAGTGCCGTTTTCTAAAATCGAATCCATTCGAAATAAGTCTATTTATATGGAAGGCAGAGAGATTCCTGTGGGAGGAATATATGAAGAGAATCTCTTTAAACTTTTTAATAACAAATAATCTTTCTCTTTCTTTCCTCTTACTTCTCTTCAATTTATTCTTTATTCTTATAACATAATATAAGAATGAATGAGTGATGTATTCACCATAAATCTTATTTGTACCATATTAATAGTATTTTTGCAACATGTCAAAAGAATTCTATTTAAAACATCACACCTTTCATATAAAAGCAATATTTGTTGCATTGAAAGATATATTTGAAAAAAACGAATATGCTGATAAAG
>CAIQBY010000134.1 GCA_903870175.1 uncultured Bacteroidota bacterium | reverse complement strand
GTGCGCCTTTCATCAAGCCAATAGACAGTCAACAGGTCACTACTATCTGTGCTCGAAGCCGGGCAGTGGTTGTGCTTGAAGAACATTCCGTGCTGGGTGGTTTGGGTTCTGTCATTACCGAGATCGCCTGCGAGTTCGCCCCAGTGCGCATCCTGCGAGTGGGCGTAAAAGACCGCTTTTCGGAACATTGTGGGAGCTATGAATATTTGCTCAAAGAGCATGGTTTGGATCGCTTAGCTATTGAACAACGGGTTCATAATTTTTTACAAAGAAACTGCTCTATAGCCCTTGGCTAAAGTGGATAGCAAACGGTAAAAATGTCAACACTCTTAGTCATAGGCGGAACAGGCTTTTTTGGCAAATCCATCCTTGATTCCTTCAAGCGAGACGGGCTTGAAATGTGGGGTATTAAGCGTGTTATCGTCATGTCGCGAAATGCAGAAAGCTTGCGTAAAGATGCTCCGCAACTCATTTCTCCAGGTGTAGAATTATACTCAGCCGATATTACCACAACTTCAATACTGCCTGCCGCCGATATCATCATTCATGCAGCAGCCTCGACCGATGCGGCTAAATATCTTTCTTGTCCATTAGACGAACAACAAAACATTCAGTCAGGCACTTATAACTATTGCTCTCTCGCAAAAAAACATCATTCTGAGAGCAAGATTCTCTATGTAAGTTCAGGAGCAGTCTACGGCAACCAATCAGCAAATCTAACGCATATCCCTGAAGACTATGTTGCATACGATCTATCAGAACTTCCAGATGGCAAGAGAGACTACGCCTATGCAAAACGAGATGCAGAAGATGCTGCAAAGACTCTAGGTAAAGAGGGTCTTTCAGTAAGCATCGCCCGATGTTTTGCTTTTGTAGGGCCATGGCTTCCTCGGAATCAGCATTTTGCAATAGGTAACTTTATCGAGGACGGATTGCAGGGTCGGCACATTGAGGTGAAGGCAAAGAAAAAGGTTTATCGTAGCTATATGTATGCCGATGATCTAGTGGAATGGTTGATGACGATTGCCGTACATGCAAATCCTTTATGTCCTGTGTATAATGTAGGTTCAGACGATGCAATCATGATTGATGATCTTGCAAAGATTGTTTCGAAAGAGTTTGGAGTTGATGCACTCGTTCCTGAAACTACTGATGCAACCATTGACCGTTATGTCCCTTCAATTTTAAAAGCAAGGCAAGAACTTGGATTAGTACTGAAATATGACTTATTATCATCTATTAAGCATGTAATCGAAAATATATAAGTCATGTTACGAATAAAAAGTTGCACATGAATATTAAATTCATAAAATATATAATGGTTGGAATAATAAATACAGTATTTGGTTATTCTGTTTATTCATTATTAATATTTATCGATTTACATTATTCAGTTGCATCTCTTTTAGCAACTCTAGTAGGTGTATTATTTAATTTCAAAACTATTGGTAGTATAGTATTTAAAGCCAATGATAATTCTCTTATTATAAAATTTATTGCAGTTTATTCATTTACTTATTTTGTTAACTTAGTCGGGTTAAAGATATTTAACAGTTTCCAAATTAATCTATACCTTGCAGGTTTTTTGCTGTTAATAATCTGCACGCCGATTTCATATTATTTAAATAATCAATTTGTTTTTCATAAAATGATGAATGCGGAGAAGTGATTTTAAGATTATAAATTCCACTTATCAAATATAAGATTGTATGAGTAAAAAATTAATAAGTATAG
>CAIQBY010000133.1 GCA_903870175.1 uncultured Bacteroidota bacterium | reverse complement strand
CTTCAGTGCATCCCTCACGAGAAGCCACCTTGCGACTTGCTATACTTCGGAGCGTTACCTCCGCGTTGAGAGACTTTCACTCTCTGGGTGTCTTTTAATTAAATAAAAGAACTATATTTGTCATTCGAGGCGCACACAAAAAGTTCCTTATGACAAAAATTATTCGGGAGCAATAACACCTAAAGAATTAAAACCCGTTTTCCTTACAATCCTTGACAACATTGAAAACGGTGCTAACAGCAAAAAGTATTTAAGTTTTCTTATTCAAGGACTAATCATAAAACGAAACAAGCAAACCATTGATTTAGCAAAGCCAACAGCACTTCCAATCAATTCGATTTTAGAATTATTAGACAAACATTTCAATGGTACATACAAAGCAGAAGGAGCTTCTCGACTTCCTGTTTTAGCAATCTATGCAGCATATCAATGTTTAATCAACGAAACAAAACGCTTTGATAAAAAAGAGTTATTGCCAATTGAAAGCCATACTTCTTCTGACAAAAGTAGCGGAAGAATTGGCGACATAGATATTATAGATGAAAAGAAAAGAGCATTTGAGGCAGTAGAAGTTAAACATGGTATTCAAATTAATTTAGGACTTGTCAAAGATGCGTATGCAAAATTTCAAACAACACCAGTTTCACGTTATTATATTCTATCAACAGCTTCTCCAGACAGAGAAGAATTAATAAAAATTGAATCCGAAATTCAACGCATCAAAAATGTCCACGGATGCCAACTTATTGTGAATGGAATTATGCCGACCTTAAAATATTATTTACGTTTACTTAATGATACGTTTGAATTCATTGATAATTATGTGAACTTGCTTGAAGAAGATAAGGCGTTAAAGTTTGAACACAAAGAAATGTGGAACAAACTAATAAGTGATATGAAATAGCCCTTGTTAAGTGTAGCCTTTGGCTAGGATTGCTTTAATCAGCGTCCACCGAAAAACACCCTTCAAAATTCCCACAAAACAATATTAAGAACGGCGCGTAAGCCCGAAAAGATACGGAGCCGCGCCCGCCTGTGCGTTGCCCGATTATCTTTTCTTGAACTTTTGTTTCTTTTGTTTTAAGACAAAAGAAAAAGAAAAAAAGCTCACCACTCCACTTTACCCCCAAAACCGCCAAACCAATTTCAAACTCCCGTTCTTGCATTACAACGCATTTAAAGGGCATAAAATATTTTGAGAGCGTTTTTTTGAAGAAATCGAGCATTTATTTTGACGTCGATAGCATTTAATTTGACATCGATAGCGTAAACCACGACCGCGATACCATTTATTTTGACGTCGATAGTGCAAAGCACGACAGCGATACCATTTATTTTGACATCGATACCGTTTAATTCTACATCGATACCGCAAAACACAACCGCGATAGCGTTTAATCTTACTTCGATACCGCTGAATTTTGCATCCATAGTCCAAAATAATTGCCCTTATTAATTAAACACTACCTTCACCCGAAATTAAATAAAATCAATACCATAAATTATGAAAGCGAAAAAAGTAAAACCTGTGAAGAAACCACAGATGAGTCTTCAGG
>CAIQBY010000132.1 GCA_903870175.1 uncultured Bacteroidota bacterium | reverse complement strand
TCATTTCGAAACCATACAACTTCATTTCGAAACTATACAACTTCATTTCGAAACTATACAACTTCATTTCGAAACCATACAACTTCATTTCGAAACCATACAACTTCATTTCGAAACCATACAACTTCATTTCGAAACTATACAACTTCATTTCGAAACCATACAACTTCAAAACGAAGTTGTATGGTTGTAAAATGAAGATGTATGTTTGGCGATTTAAGGAGGTATTTTCCAATTGCCAAACGGTAAGTTTGAACTACTCCTTATATATATGAGTAAAATTAGGTATATTTGTGGGAGGTTAAATAAATCTTTCAAATGAAAAAATTAATAACAGTATTTATTCTTTTGTTCATCAGCAAAATGATAACAGCACAAAATCTTGTTCCTAATGGGGATTTTGAGCAGTATTGGCATTGTCCGAGTTATATAAGCCAAATTGATTCAGCAAAATATTGGATTCAACCCACATTAGGTACTTGTGATTATTATAATCAATGTGCACAGCCACCAAATTTATTTATAACCACTAGTGTAAATGTTCCAAACAATACATTTGGTTTTCAGCAAGCACGAAGTGGAGTTGGGAATGCAGGTATTTATCTTTGGGAACAGGGTCCCCCAATTTATCGAGAATATATAGAGGTTCCGCTTACTTCATCCCTAATTGCGGGTACTTGTTATCATTTTCAAATGTATATTAATTTAGCTAATAAATGTGGTATTACAACTTCTGATGTAGGAGTATATTTTTCCAATACGCTCATCAGCGGAATAAGCAACACGTCTAACTTACCTTTTACACCACAAATTAATAATTCCATCGGTAATTCGCCAGATACTTTAAACTGGACTTTAGTTAGTGGAAATTATACATCACTTGGAGGAGAAAATTATATAACAATAGGAAATTTTAAAAATGATTTGGCTCTTGATACAAATTTATATAACCATTCTGGTAATATTCATTTTTCCTATATTTATATTGATGATGTATCCTTAATTCAATGCGTAGAAGAAGGAATCACAAACTATAATTATCCACAAATAAACATCTTCCCAAACCCAATAACCACTCAACTTACCATAAACATTAATACTAATGAACTGACAGAATTAACGCTTTATGATATTACTTCGCGTAAAATACTACAGCAAACCTTTGTTGCTGCTGCTACTATAAATACAGAATCCCTTGCAGAAGGAATATATTTGTATCAATTAAAAACTTCAAAAGGAATAATAAAAGAAGGGAAAGTGATGAAGGGTGCGGATAACTAATGAATACGAATTTACGAATCGCCATATACTCAGATTCGTAAATTCGTAACCATTAGTTATCCGTACTAAATAAATTCGTAACCATTAGTTATCCGTACTAACTAATGTTTATCAGCACATTCTTTACCGCAGTTCTTCATGCACTCTTCCTTTGATTTGCATCCCATATCGCATCCTTTCATGCAAGCCGATTCATGTTTCTCACCACATGCAGCAGCTTTCTTTTTGCAGCATTCTTTCTCTTCCATTCCTTCACATTTCATGCTTCCTGCCGAACACATTTTTTTACATTCTGTATTGCCTTTCTTCTCACATTCTTCATGACATTTACCTTCGCATTTGCTGTCGCAAGGGATACCTGCTTCTTTGCATTTAGCAATACATTCAGCGTTACAAAATGCCGAACCTGCATGTTTCACACACATTTCTTTTTCTTCAGGCGAACATTTCATCGAGTCGCAATATTTAGCACACTCTTCAGCAGTCATACGGGTACATTTACTCATATCGCAAGTCATTTCCATTTCCTCACCACAACCTTTATGCATCTTGCATTCGCTGCCCATTGCGCCTTCTGACGAATTAACAGCAATATAAGGAGCGATAACCAATGAAACAATCGACATCAATTTAATTAAGATATTCATTGATGGCCCGGAAGTATCTTTAAATGGATCACCAACAGTATCACCTGTTACAGAAGCTTTATGCGGTTCCGATTTTTTGTAGAACATCTCACCGTTTATCATTACACCTTTTTCAAAAGACTTCTTAGCATTGTCCCAAGCACCACCTGCATTGCTTTGGAAGATACCCATCAACACACCCGAAACAGTAACACCTGCAAGCAAACCGCCAAGTACTTCAGGCCCGAATATAAACCCAACTGCAACCGGGGTAATTAAAGCAATAGCACCTGGCATAAGCATTTCGCGGATAGAAGCTTTAGTAGAAATAGCAACACATTTTTCGTATTCAGGTTTCGCTTTGTATTCCATAATACCGGGTATTTCGCGGAACTGACGACGTACTTCCTGAACCATATCCATTGCAGCTTTTCCAACTGCCTGAATACACAATGCAGAGAAGATAAATGGAATCATTGCTCCAACAAATAAGCCTGCCAACACAGGTGCTTTGTAAATATCAATTGCAGAAATACCTGCAATACCAACGAATGCAGCAAACAATGCCAATGATGTTAATGCTGCAGATGCAATAGCAAATCCTTTTCCAGTAGCAGCAGTAGTGTTACCTACAGCATCCAGATTATCAGTACGCTCACGAACTTCCGGTGGCAACTGACTCATTTCGGCTATACCACCAGCATTATCAGCTATCGGACCAAAAGCATCAATCGCCAATTGCATAGCAGTAGTACTCATCATACCTGCTGCAGCTATTGCCACACCATATAATCCGGCAAAATGATAAGAAGCCATAATACCTGCCGCCAATGTAAGAATAGGAATCACTGTCGATTTCATACCTACAGATAAACCACCGATAATATTGGTAGCATGTCCGGTTGATGATTGCTGAACGATAGATTTAACAGGACCTTTACCCATTGCTGTATAATATTCAGTACTCAAACTCATAATAGCACCTACCACATTTCCTATTAATATAGCCAGGAAAACTCCCATTTTAGTAAACGTAATTCCACGTAATACAATATCACCGGAAGGCAACATATACATTACTAGAAAATAGGAAACGATAACCATTATAACGATTGCCGACCAGTTACCAAGATTTAAAGCAGTTTGTACATTTGATTTTTCACCTTTAATAGTAACAAAGAAAGTTCCTATGATAGAAGCAATAATTCCCAAACCGCATATTACCATTGGTAATAATATAGGAGAAAGTCCGCCGAAATTATCTGTAACAAGTACCTCTTGACCCAAAACCATTGTAGCAAGGATTGTAGCAACATACGAACCGAATAAATCGGCACCCATACCAGCCACATCACCTACGTTATCTCCAACGTTATCAGCTATTGTAGCTGGGTTACGAACATCATCTTCAGGAATTCCTGCTTCTACTTTACCAACTAAGTCAGCTCCAACGTCAGCGGCTTTAGTATAAATACCGCCACCAACACGTGCAAATAACGCAATAGATTCAGCACCTAACGAGAAACCTGTTAATACTTCAATCGCAGTCTTAACAGTATCTGCACCCATTCCGCTGAAATATTGAAGGAAAGCAATAAACAAACCTCCCAAACCTAAAACAGCTAATCCCGCAACACCTAATCCCATAACAGAACCACCTGTAAACGATACTTTCAAAGCTTGTTTTAAACTTGTACGCGCAGCTTGTGTAGTACGCACATTGGCTTTGGTAGCCACTTTCATACCGATATATCCTGCTGTTGCAGAAAACACAGCCCCTATAACAAATGCCACACAAATAATCCAGCTTGAATGGATTGGTTTGCCGTTTATCTCATGTATTGTTCCTGAATAAGCCAATAACGCCGCTGCAAACACAACGAAAATGCTAAGTACTTTCCACTCTGCCTTCAAAAACGCCATTGCTCCGTCAGCAATATAACCTGCAAGTTCCTGCATGTTTTTATCCCCGGCATCCTGCTTGCTCACCCATGCCGACTTAATCGCCATTACTATTAAACCTAAAATCCCTAAAGCGGGTACTAAATAAATGATATTCATGTTCTTTTTATTGTTTTATTTTAATTGTTTCGTATTCTTTTATGCGTAAAATTATTACCCTTTTATTTTAAAGGGGTGCAAAAATAGTCAAATTATACTAATAACCAAAACTCAGATGGAAATGCCAATAATTAAGAGGAGTTGGGTGCTTTTACCCAGTTAATTTAACTATTTATTAATATCGTATAGTGATTTTATATTAATAGCCGATTTCAATCGGGGAGACAAAACTGATGGCGAGGACAAATCACTGCCATTATTTCTGTGAAGATAAATCAACTTCTTTTCATTAGGCAACAAATCAAAATAATTATCGCTCCATCTTCCATATTCTGATTGAGAACTGATAAAAACATCTTTTGCAAATACATTAGTGGTGATTTGATATGTACTATCTTTAACATAAGTAAGATTAATTTCCGGCTTTTCAAGTAGCAAATCTTTGGGTTTTACAAAGTAATATTCGCTTGATATTTTCCTTTCATCATTCAATTTAAGTGAAGCAGATAAAACAATCTGTTTCAAATCAAATTTACTAAACTCATTTTTATCAATTGAAAAGTAAACAGAACTGCTATTCGATTTTATCAAAACTTCTATTGATTTATTCCATAAAATGTTTCCTTTAAAATCAATTAATTTCATTTCAACAGTCCCCTCTTGCTTTTTCAATTCATCATTTACAATATTTATTTTGAGTTTATCATCCTCTTCATTTATTGAAACAATAATATTTTCATAACTCCTTTTCGCCTGATAATGTGTGGCTTTCCAATTGCCATAATAATCAATACTGCTCCAGGATGTAACCGGCCAGCAATCATTCAACTGCCAGTATAAAGTTCCCATACAATATGGTTTTGCTCTGCGATGCGCTTCAATAGCAGTTTTCATCCCTTCAGCCTGCAATAATTGAGAAACATAAACATAGTTCTCAAAATCCTTCGGCACCTTAAAATCACGTTCCATATAGGTATTAATTGTTTTATAACCTGTCGGATGTTTTTGATGTGCATTTAGTATTATTGTATCATACATTTTATAATACCTTGTAATCGAGTCATCAAAATTTAGTCTGTCACTAGGCCTTTGAATTGCTCCCATATTTTTGAAACACTCAATAGATGGCATCCCTTGAAAACCATATTCACTCATAAATCTGCCAACTTTTGTTTTATAAATTTCAAAAGGTTCCATCCCCCACCAAACTCCCCAATAATGTGCATCTCCCTGTTGCAAACTTTC
>CAIQBY010000131.1 GCA_903870175.1 uncultured Bacteroidota bacterium | reverse complement strand
TTAGGCGATTCATTGATGGACAAAGCGATGCAAAAGTATTTTGACGAATGGCATTTTAAACATCCTCTGCCTGCTGATTTCCGTAAGGTGATGGAACAGACTACAGGAAGAGATTTATCATGGTTTTTTGATGGAATGATTAACTCTACAAAGAAACTTGATTATAAAATTTGTGCTGCCACAAAGAATGCCGACAGCACCTGGAGCGTTACTATTAAGAACACCGGAGATATAAAAGGACCTGTATTTCTGCAGGCTGTAAAAGATAAAAAAGTTGTTACCACAAAAATTTATGAAGGCTTCGAAGGCAGACAAACATTCACATTTCCGGCTACCGAAGCTTCTTTATTCAAAATAGATTATCAGGAAAATATGCCTGAAGTAAACAGGAATAATAATGCAATCCGTACTTCAGGAATATTTAAAAAGGTAGAACCTCTTTCACTTCAATTTCTTGGAAGTATTGATAATCCTGATAAATCACAGCTTTATTTTACGCCCGTTGTTGGTTGGAATGAGTATGATCGCTTCATGCTTGGCATGGCGTTTTATAATAATTTCCTTCCGGAAAAGAAACTTGAATTTCAGTTGATGCCGATGTATAGCTTTGCTGAAAAGGATTTGGCAGGTTATGGTAAAGTGATGTATAATCTTTTCTCGGATGATCATATCTTTCAGAAGATACAGGTTGGAGTTACTGCCACGCGTTATGATTATTCCAATGAGCCGTTCAATATGAACTTTAATAAAATAGCACCGGAATTATTTATTGAGTTTAAGAAGAAGTATGCAAGAAGCCCGATTACAAACACATTGCGCTATCGCAACATAAATATTTCGCAGGATTATTATACAGGTAATTATGATTTTACTCCTCCTATTTATACACGTTCGACTTTGCATTTTCAATACTCCGACCTTACTTATAAATTCAAAAGAAACGATGCTATCAATCCTTTTGAAGTAATTATTAATTTTCAGGAAGGAGCAGAGTTTATGAAAACTTCGCTTACAGCAAATTATTCTTATAAATTCAGGAACAAGAACAAAAGCTTTGATGTACGTGTGTTTGCAGGCACTTTTCTCGGCGATAATAATTCAACCATCGGTGATTATCGTTTTCGTTTAAGCGGTCAAACCGGTTCTCAGGATTATTTATACGATAATATTTTCCTTGGAAGGAGCGAATCTACAGGTGTTCTGTCACAGCAGTTTACGGAGACAGATGGCGGTTTTAAATACCTTTCTTACATCGGACAAACATCAAAATGGATTACAGCTGTTAATTTAAAATCATCACTGGGCAATCTTAAATTACCGATAAATCTTTATGCTGACTTCGGTACCACCGCTATGGACGGCATTATTAATCAAAAGTTTTTGTATGATGCCGGTGTTTGTATTTCATTGCAGAAAAGATTTTTTGAAATATATTTTCCTTTAATTCTTTGTCAAGACTTTAAAGATTACAAAACCATAAATAACTTAAAGTACAAGGAAACAATACGATTTACACTTAATCTTAATTTGCTTAATCCTTTTGACTTGATAAACAATTTTAAGTTGTAGTTTTGCCGCATTGAAACCAAACAAAAAAATATATTTTGCTTCCGACTTTCATCTGGGTGCGCCCAATCATGCACAAAGTATGATTCGCGAAAAGCTTATTGTTAAGTGGCTTGACGAGATTAAAGCAGATGCCGAAGAAATATATTTGATGGGCGATATGTTTGATTTCTGGTACGAATATCGTCATACTGCTCCCAAAGGATTTATTCGTTTCCTTGGTAAACTAGCTGAAATCGCCGATTCCGGAATACCTATTACTTTATTCACTGGTAATCATGATATGTGGATGTTCGAATATTTACCTAAAGAAATCGGTGTTACTATTTATCGTGAACCTATCGAAAGAACATTTAATGGGAAGAAGTTTTTCCTTGGTCATGGAGACGGTTTGGGTCCCGGAGATCATGGATATAAGTTCATCAAGAAAGTGTTTGCCAATAAAGTTTGTCAATGGTTATTTGCCCGTCTCCATCCTAATTTCGGAATGGGTATGGCGCACTATTGGTCGCATAAAAGCCGTGCATCTAACGGTGGAGAAAACGAAGAAAAGTTTATAAGCATTGAGCATGAGTGGCTGGCTATTTATGCTAAAGAAGTGTTACAAAAGCAGCATTACGATTATTTTATTTTCGGCCACCGTCATCTTCCATTGAATTTGCAACTAACGGAAAAATCGGTTTACATTAATCTTGGCGAATGGGTTATGTATAACAGTTATGCGGTATTTGACGGAAAAGAATTGCAATTAAAATACTATAAGTAAAGTAAACTTACTTACTTATTTTTGCAATCAAATCAACCAATCTATTTGAGTACCCAACTTCATTATCATACCAAGCGATTACTTTCACCATATTGCCTACAACAGCTGTAAATCCTGCATCAAATATGCACGAATGTTTATTCCCGACAATATCAATTCCAACAATTGGTTCTTCAGTATATTCAAGAATCTCTTTCAGATAAGTCTCACTGGCAGTTTTAAAAGCAGCATTTAATTCATCTACTGTTACAGGTTTTGTAAGTACACATGTAATATCAGTCAATGAGCCGTCAGGCACAGGTACTCGCATTCCACAGCCTCCAAGCTTTCCTTCGAGATGAGGAAATATTTTTGTTATTGCTTTAGCTGCTCCTGTTGATGTTGGAATAATAGAAAGTGCAGCAGCTCTTGCTCTTCTCAAATCCTTATGTGGTGCATCGTGTAGCCTTTGATCACTTGTATAAGAATGTACTGTGGTAATATAGCCGTCTTCCAGTCCCCAGTTTTTATCAAGTACTTCTATCATTGGTGCAGCGCAGTTTGTAGTGCACGATGCATTGGATACAATGATATCATCATCTGTTAAAATATCGTCGTTAATACCAATTACAACAGTCTTAATGTCGTTATCCTTTGGCGGTGCCGAAATTATTACTCTTTTAGCACCAGCTGCAATATGCTTTCCCGCAGTAGTTTTATCTAAAAAGTGACCTGTTGATTCAATTACAACGTCTATTGCAAGTTCCTTCCAGGGCAAATTAGCCGGATCTTTTTCAGCATATACAGTTATCCTTTTTCCATTTACAATTATGGCTGTATCATCGTATTTTACATCTGCATTAATTATTCCATGCACCGAATCATATTTTAAAAGATGAGCCAATGTTCTGCTATCCGTCAAATCATTTATTGCAATTAAATCGATGTTCTCATGTTCAAGCATTACTCTTAACGAAACACGCCCGATTCTTCCAAAACCGTTTATGGCAACTTTTATCTTTTTCATGATTTAAATTTTTGCAAAGATAATTGTAAATAGTTGTGAACGCAGTTTAATAAATCATATAAAACCAACAAGGGTTTTGGTGAAATGATTTTATGAAAATATGGAAATAAGTTCTTTTTTTAGGATTTTATCTGATGTAATAGCGCAGAAGACCTATGTTTACTATGTTATAGAGGCATAGAGCAAAAACAATCGCAGAGGCATTATTTTCATATTTTGATGGTATTATACTACAGAGAAGGGAAAATGCAACCAAGGCCTTGCAATATAGTTAATAGGCTCAAATTTTACGAGATTACTTCCGAATAAGGTATATTTGGCTGCTATATGTCTTCCCGTTTTTAATTGCCGCCATATTTGATCGGAATCCGTTCCAGAAAGCCTTTATAATATTTGTCTTCCCGGTTTTTATTTTTTCACTTAACATCGATACATAAAATGAATCAAAGACCATAGGTAAAACTTTAAACATTTTTAAGTCATGTTTCTCAAATAAGGTTTCAATATCTTTTGGAACAAAATGGTATAAATGTCTGGGAACATCATAAGCTGCCCAGTTCTCTTTGTATATTTTTGCATCCAAAGAATTACAGTTTGGTACGGCAATTATTATTATTCCATTTTGTTTTATTAGCCTTTTCAAATCTTCTATTCTTTCATTTAGTTTTGGAACATGTTCCAATACATGCCACATTGTTATTACATCGAAATTTTCAGATGGCAAATTCTTTATTTCTGCTTCATCCAGTATGTTTAATTTATAGTTGTTTATAGCCATTTTTCTTGCATCACTACTCGGCTCTATTCCTGTTGTATTCCATTTTGCTTGTTTACAAACATTCAAAAATTCTCCAGTTCCACATCCGATGTCCAATACTTTTCCTGTTTTATAATACTTGGATAGCAATTGTAATTTCTTTAACAAAGTATATTTTCTTACAATTTGGTATGTATAGTTGATGAAACCTTTCTTGGTATTTGAATGTGAAACATACTCCTCCGATTGGTAATATGCCCCTAAATTTTGTTCTTCAGGTCGTGGATTTGTATATTTAAATCCGCAGGATTGACATTGGACAATAGGGAAGGTTTCACGTGAAAC
>CAIQBY010000130.1 GCA_903870175.1 uncultured Bacteroidota bacterium | reverse complement strand
TTATTTGCTGAGATACTATGGAAACGCTGAGTTGTATTTGAATTCACAACTTATACTTGCTTCCAAAATTTATATTCTTTCCCCGGGTTCTTCCATCAGAAGCAGTAAAGTAAATCCGATTTATTACAGCGATATTGTCAGTCATTTTCTGAAAAGCGAGTCGGAAAGCAAGATATCGTTTGAAGTTAAGAATCTGGAATATGAGTTTAAGAATGGCAAGAAAGGATTGCATTCGCTGACGTTCACCGAAAATTCAGGAAAGCTAATCGGAATAATGGGAGGAAGCGGAGCAGGGAAATCGACTTTGCTTAATATATTAAATGGGAATAACAATCCATCAAATGGAGAAGTATTAATTAACGGCATTAATTTACACAAGGAAAAGAAAAAGCTGGAAGGTGTTGTAGGTTTTATTCCGCAGGATGATTTGCTTATTGAAGAACTAACGGTTTATCAGAATTTGTTTTATAATTCCAAATTATGTTTTGCAGGATATGATGATGCGAAAGTGGGTGAACTGGTAATGAAAATGCTGAATGATCTTGGCTTGACTGAGACCAAAGATTTGAAAGTAGGTAACTCACTAGAGCAGACTATAAGTGGCGGACAGCGCAAAAGATTGAATATAGCGTTGGAATTAATACGTGAACCTTCTGTATTGTTTGTTGATGAACCAACATCCGGTCTTTCATCACGCGATTCGGAAAACATAATGGATTTGCTTAAAGAACTTGCTTTGAAAGGAAAGCTTGTATTTGTTGTTATTCATCAGCCGTCATCAGATATTTTTAAAATGTTTGATAAACTTCTATTGCTGGATACAGGTGGTTATCCTATATATAATGGTAATCCCGTTGAATCGGTTATATATTTCAAAACAATAATTAATCAGGTAAATGCAAATGAAAGCGAATGTATTACTTGTGGAAATGTGAATCCGGAGCAGATATTTAATATTATAGAAGCAAAGGTGCTGGATGAAAACGGTAACCAGACACGTAACCGAAGGATACCGCCAAAAGAATGGAATGAATATTATAATAGAAACAGGAATGAAAATGGAGGTTCATTAATAAAAGAAAAATATGAGCCATTAAAGAATACGTTTCGCAAACCGAATTTTATTAATCAATTTAAAGTATTTGCAACACGAAATATTCTTTCAAAATTATCTGATTCACAATATCTGGCAATTAATCTTTTGGAGGCACCATTGCTTGCTTTATTATTGGCAACTTTGATTAAGTACTATAAAAACAATAATAATTATTTATTCTCCGAGAATAAAAACATGCCTGCATATTTATTTATGTGTGTGCTTGTTGCTTTGTTCATTGGACTTACAGTGAGTGCCGAAGAAATAATAAGAGACCGAAAAATATTGAAGCGCGAATCGTTTTTGAATTTAAGCCGAGGCAGTTATCTTCTTTCGAAAATACTTATTCTGTTTTTTATTTCCGCCATACAAACATGCACATTTGTATTAATAGGAAATTATATTCTCGAAATAAAAGGGATGTACCTCGATTATTGGCTGGTATTATTTACTACTTCCTGTTTTGCAAATATGTTGGGATTAAATATTTCCGCATCATTTAATTCGGCAGTTACTATTTATATTTTAAT
>CAIQBY010000129.1 GCA_903870175.1 uncultured Bacteroidota bacterium | reverse complement strand
TCCTTTTCACTTATGTATCCCGATTTATCAAATTGAAAACTGTAACCGTTCTTCTTCCCGTTTTTATATTCGTCAATATTCGCAACCATCCCTCCCTGAAAATAACCAATCCATAAACCCTCTTTCTTATCATTTTTATAGGTGCCGCAATACTCATTAAATTGCGAAGTTTTTTCTTTCCAGATACCTGTCTTTTTTCCTGCAGCATCTGTTTTGTTTGTGTCGGCTGGCGTTGTTGTAAACGCCTTTGCTGAAAGGCTAATTGAAATGATTGCAACAATAGATAAAATAACTTTTTTCATAATATATAGTGTTAATTTGTTGCTGCAAAATTCTGATTTTCGACAAAAAAATAAAAGAGTTTTGATGTTAAAATTTGTTAAGCAAAAACGATTTTTAGGCTAATCCTGTTCGTCTTCACTATCAATTTCTTCTTCTTTTATTCTTTTGTTTTTATTTCCTTCAACCACTATTACTATCTCTCCTTTTATAGTTTTTGTTTTAAAATAATCAGCAAGTTCCTGTAAGGTTCCCCGTTTATTTTCCTCAAACATTTTGGTCAATTCTCTTGATACGGAAGCTTTTCTATCGGCTCCGAAAAATTCGATAAATTGTTCGAGTGCTTTTACCAGACGATGAGGTGATTCATAAAATACGATAGTTCTATGTTCGTTTATCAATGATTTTATTTTCGTCTGTCGGCCTTTCTTCTGAGGTAAAAAACCTACAAAAACAAATTCATCACATGCCAATCCCGAATTTACAAGTGCAGGTACAAACGCTGTTGCACCGGGCAAACATTCCACTTCTATTCCTTTCGAAATACACTCTCTTATCAATAAAAAGCCTGGGTCGGAAATGCCGGGAGTACCTGCATCGGTTATCAATGCTATCTTTTCGCCATTCGCAATTCTGTCGGCAATCATCTCCACAGTTTTATGTTCATTGTGCTGATGATGAGCGAACATCTTTTTATCGATATTCAAATGCTTCAGCAATATGCCTGACTTACGAGTGTCTTCCGCCAATATTAAATCCACCTCTTTCAGTGTCCTGATTGCGCGAAGTGTTATATCTTCAAGGTTTCCGATAGGTGTAGGTACAATGTAAAGTTTCAAGATGTAAAGTATAAAGTTAGTTTTGTAACGAATCTCCGAATTTAGTAAACAATAAAAACAGGTTTTGAAATTCGTTCAAAGGTAATGTTTCCGCTTTATCATAAATATCATGATACGCTTTTATTCCGCCCATCGCATATACAAAGCAGGCATGCACCCCAAGTTCACTGAAATAATAATGATCGCTGTTGGCCGCCTTACCACGTATTTTTACATCTTTAATAAAATGATTATCTGCATTTATCTGTTTCAATTTATTAAACTCGTTTTTAAATACTGTTCCATTTACAACCGTGATGCCTTCTTCACCGGTTCCCATAATATCCATATTCAATAAAAACTTTATTTGTTTTAAAGGAAACAGCGGATGTTCAGTATAATATTTAGAACCGAGCAACCCGACTTCTTCACCACATAAAGCAATGAAAGCAACAGAATATTTCGGTTTATGTTCTGGCATCGAATAATATTTTGCAAGATTGAGCAACATCGCACAACCACTTGCATTATCATTTGCCCCGGGAAAATAAACATCGTTTCCCATTTGTCCAAGATGGTCGTAATGCGCAGTGAATACTATAAAAGAATCAGGGTAAGTAGAGCCTTGAACATAACCAATAACATTTTGAGTTTGGTGATTTGAAAGAAAAACATTTTTCACTTCAAATGCAATATATCCTTTTTGTTTTTTATTTATTTTATTCCTTAACGAATCAGTAATTAATAATTCAACCGAAGGGAATTTATCTACCATCTCCGAACAATCCCAAGTAAGTTTTTTATCATTTACATTGGCAATACCATAAGCTTTGTAAGGGTTTGTTTTCATAATGGCAAACTGTTTCAATTCTTCTTTATCGGTTACTCCATGTGCGTCTATTATAATCCATTTTTTACTGAATTTGTCTTGTGAAAATTTCTTTAACTGAGAAGGAGAGCTAGCTATGGTACTATCAAACCATACTACTTCATAATTTTTTTGTCTGGTTATACTCGGACATCCTGGCGAGACTAAATAATTTTTACCAGCCTCCCAAGCATCACCCCAATAATCAGTCGATAAAAAAGGTGCTTCCTTTGGAAAGGTATTTATTGCGAAAGAAAGGTTCTGATAATAATCCTTCCCAAAAGTTTTCAATCCGAACTTTTGATATTCAGTTTTAATATAATTTGCAGCTATTTTATCTCCATCATTTACATATCCTCTTCCGTGCATACTTTCCGAAGCCATTGTATCCGCGATCTTTCTGGCATAATAATAAGCATCGCCTTTTTTTATTTCCTGCGAAAATAGAAAAGTATGTAAAAGGAAAAAGCAAATGAAAAGAAAAAAACTTCGCATAATAATATTTCTACAATCACCTAACTATATCTGCGTTCTACTAAATCCAGCAATCGTTTTACCGTTTCCGATTCTATGTCCCAATGATATAAATTCTGTAAACTATTATAATATTCCAATGCAGATTCAAGTGATTCAGATGAATTGAAATTTTGAATGGCGATATTATATTCAGTATTATTTCCTCCAAATAATTCATTTGTAAATTGAAATTTATCATTGATTCCTATTGCAGATTTAAGGTCGGAGATGGAAGGTTTAGTTAGTTTTTTAACTGTAGGAGGTATTTCTCTTTTGTCAGTCTTTTTTTCAGCAACTGGCTTTTCACTCGTCTTTGGTAATTCGTCACCGAACAAATCTATTTCAGATAAAGTTGAATTTGATTTAATTTCCTG
Organism: uncultured Bacteroidota bacterium; assembly: GCA_903870175.1. Taxonomy (GTDB): domain Bacteria; phylum Bacteroidota; class Bacteroidia; order 2-12-FULL-35-15; family 2-12-FULL-35-15; genus 2-12-FULL-35-15. The sequence continues at coordinate 10,850 of CAIQBY010000129.1, read as the reverse complement.
AGTACTTATTTTCATAGGTTGTTCCTCAACTATTTCTTCGACAATTGTAATTTCCGTTTCTTTCTCATTCTCAATTTCATTAATAATAATTGATTCTTCAATCTTTTGAACAGCCGGTTTCTCAGGGCGAGAGTTCAAATAATTAAGAACTATAGCTTTTTCATACAACTGTTCTATTTTGTTGAGAATAGTTTCCAATTCCAATTGAGGAATACGTTCATTATCCAGAATGTTATCTGTGTGCCCTTTAATACTATTTATCAAATCAGCAACCTCTTTTCGTATCTTACTTTTTTCCATCGAAATTATATTTTAATGCTTAAATATTCACAACACTTTTTTGATTAGTTTTGTTCCTCATTAATGTGCAATAAAAATACATTAAATTTCTCACTTAAATAATATGTTTCTCGAAAATACAATTCATCACAACAAACGGAAAGGGTCAATAGAGGTTATTTGCGGCTCCATGTTTTCGGGGAAAACAGAAGAATTAATCCGCAGATTAAAGCGGGCACAGTACGCAAAACAAAAGGTTGAAATTTTCAAACCTGCAGTGGATACGCGTTATGATGAAACTAAAGTAGTATCTCATGATAGTAATTCCATTCATTCTACTCCTGTACCTTCCTCTGCAAATATTCTTTTACTGGCAAACGAAGTGCAGGTAGTTGGCATTGATGAAGCTCAGTTTTTTGATAACGAATTGACGAATGTTTGCGAACAGCTTGCAAATAATGGCGTGCGTGTTATTGTTGCCGGTCTGGATATGGACTATTTAGGTAATCCATTCGGACCAATGCCTTCATTATTAGCCATTGCAGAGTATGTTACTAAAGTGCATGCTATTTGTATGCGATGCGGAAACTTAGCTAATCATTCGCACCGCATCACTGATGAGTCTTCATTAGTTCTTCTTGGTGAAACTAATAATTATGAGCCCCTTTGCAGAGATTGCTTTGTGGAAGCAAAAAAATAATTTATGAATTATACTGTCTCTTCAATAACATCAATAGTAAATGGAACTCTTTTTGGGAAAGGAGATTCCAACATTCTCATAAAAATATTATTAATTGATAGCCGTAAAATCTCTAATGCTGAAACATCTTTATTTTTTGCACTTATTGGTGAGCGGCATGACGGGCACAATTATATTTATGACTTATATGAAAATGGAATTCGGAATTTTGTGGTATCGTCAATTCCTCAAAATATAGATAGATTTGCAGGTTCCAATTTTATTTTAGTGAAAGATACATTGATTGCTTTGCAGCAATTGTCGGCATTTCACAGACAGCAATTTAAAATTCCAATTGTCGGAATTACCGGTAGCAACGGAAAAACAATAGTTAAAGAATGGCTTTATCAATTAATGCGCGAAGACAAAAACATTGTTCGCAGCCCGAAAAGTTTTAATTCTCAGGTTGGAGTGCCTTTATCTGTCTGGCAAATTAGCGAAGAACATTCTTTAGGAATTTTTGAAGCGGGAATCTCTAAGCCAAGTGAAATGAATTTGCTTTCAAATATTATTCAGCCTACAATCGGAATAATAACTAATATAGGTCAAGCACATGATGAAAACTTTGAAAGTCAAAAGCAAAAAGTAGAAGAGAAACTTAAATTGTTTTTGAATTCGGAAGTCATAATTTATTGTAAAGATTATACTCAAATTCATAAAGAAATTATTAATGAGGAAGTCTTCCATGAAACAAAAGCATTTACATGGTCAAGAAAATTAAGAGCAGATTTATTAATCGGTAGAATTACCAAGAATGATTTGGATACAGAAATCCAAGGTGTTTTCAAAAATGATTTCATTGGTATTTCCATTCCTTTTACCGATGAAGCAAGCATTGAAAACGCTATTCATTGTTGGACGGTAATGCTTTACCTGGGTTATGAAAATAATGTGATAGCTGAAAGGATGCGTTATTTGAGCCCGATTGCTATGCGGCTGGAACTAAATGAAGGCATCAATAATTGCTCCATAATAAATGATAGTTATAATTCCGATTTAAGTTCACTGGTAATTGCATTAGATTTTTTAAATCAACAAAAGCAACACCCAAAGAAAACTCTTGTGCTTTCGGATATCCTTCAAAGTGGGCAAACAGATGAATCATTATATAAAGAAGTAGCAAATCTTATACATAAAAAGGGCATTTCTCGTTTGATTGGAATTGGCGAAAGCATCTCAAACCAAGAGTCGCAATTCAACATTGAAAAAAGTTTTTATAAATCAACGAACGATTTTTTACAGCATTTCAATAATTCTTTTTTCAGAGATGAAACTATTTTGTTAAAGGGTGCCCGAGCTTTTGGTTTTGAGGCCATAAGCAAAGTTATTCAACAGAAAGCTCATGAAACAGTTTTAGAAATCAATTTGAATTCCATAGTTCATAATCTTAATTATTATAGATCAAAGTTAAATGCCAATACCAAAATAATGGCAATGGTAAAAGCGTTTTCTTATGGAAGCGGGAGCTTTGAAATTGCCAATATACTTCAGTTTCACAGAGTAGATTATTTATGTGTTGCTTATGCCGATGAAGGAATCGAATTGCGAAAGGCAGGTATTACGTTGCCTATTATGGTTATGAATCCTGAGGAACAAAGCTACGATTCTATGATTCAGTATAATCTGGAACCTGAAATTTATAGTTTACGTGTTTTGGGATTATTTGAAGCATCCTTAAAAAGAAGCGAGAATAAAAGTACGAAACTAATCCCTATTCATATTAAGTTGGATTCTGGAATGCATCGTTTGGGGTTTGATGAGAGTGACATAAACGAATTAATTGTAAGAATTAAAAATAACAAACAGATACTTATTAAATCAATTTTTTCTCACTTGGCAGCAAGTGATGAGGGGGCCCATGACGAATTCACTTGGCATCAAATAAAAAAATTCAATTTAACGTATGATGTGATAAAATCTCATTTTTCATACCCTATTTTAAAACATATTTTAAATTCAGCAGGCATTTCTCGTTTTCCTGATGCACAATTCGATATGGTACGTTTGGGTATTGGAATGTATGGGATAGGAGTAAATCAAGCCGAACAGGTCCAACTGCAAAATGTCAGTACGTTAAAAACAAATATTTCTCAAATAAAAAATATTCCAGCTAATGATACAATCGGTTATAGCAGAAAAGGAGTAGCATTAGTTGATATGCAAATTGCAACTGTGCCGATTGGTTATGCAGATGGATTAAGCCGGAAATTAGGTAATGGTAAAGGAAAAATGATTGTAAAAGGAAAACCTGCACCAATTATTGGCAATGTATGTATGGATATGTGCATGATTGATATAACTAATATCCATGCTAATGAAAATGATGAAGTAATTATTTTCGGTGATAACTATTCTATTAGGGAAGTTGCAAAAAACGCAGACACAATTCCTTACGAAATTTTAACTAATGTTTCCAGAAGAGTGAAAAGAATATATTTTCAAGAGTAATATTACGCTTGTGCTGGAGGTCCCCCGAAATTCATTGGAAAACCATTTGGAGCATCAGTATCTTTAATACTTCCATGTATTTGTTCAAACTTTCCAATATTGTCTTTTAGAGCTTTCATAAGTCGTTTAGCATGCTGTGGAGTAAGGATAATTCTTGACTTAACTTTAGCTTTTGGAACTCCTGGCATCATTTTAACAAAGTCTACTATAAACTCAGAATTAGAATGAGTAATGATTGCTAGATTTGAATAGATTCCTTCAGCCGTTTCTTCACTTAGCTCTATATTTAATTGTTGATTATTATTTTGGTCTTCCATTTTTTATGAATTAGGATGGCAAAGGTAATTTATTTAGTGAAATAATAATCCTATTAATTAACATTATAGCTTATGTTTGATTTGAATAAAGAATCAAAGATTTAATAGTTCGATAAATCTGCCTTATCTCCTGAATCTGAGATTAGAATTTTATCGAGATTAAAACCATCACATGTTGAACGTATTTTTATCAGGCAGTTTTTATCTTTTATCAATACTGCTTTAGGGATTTCTATTTTTACCCATGTCCATTTTTCAGTTTTAGGAATAGATATGCTTTTTTTAAATTCGTTAATACTTATTTCTCCTGATAATTGAGAATCATTTTTAGTGTAAAGCATTATTGAAATTGTATTTGAAAGATGTTCAACATCTCTGGAATTCAGGTTATATCCAACCCATTGATTTTTATTTAAAGAAATGTAAGTATCAAAAGAAGTAAAATCAATTTTAGTGTTATCGGTCTTAAAATCCGTTTTTATTTGAATATTGGCAGCGGCAGTATCGAATACTTCTGCCTCATAAATAATTTGTTTTCTCCATCTGGATGGATGTTCATATTGATGCCACTTATCCAATTGATAGAATACATAAGGCTTTGTTGTCTTATCCAAAAAATAGACACTTCCTTGTCTTCGTGCATTAATAATAAATGTTTCATCGTCTATTTTAATTGTAATGTTTTTACTTAAAGGGAAAGTCTCTGTATTGGAAGACGGTTGAACTGTTGCAGCAATAATAAATTGTTGTTTGGTATTGTGTTTTCTTACAGTAACTAAAACATCTTTATCTTCAACAGGATACGTAACAATTGGATTGCCTTTTGTATCAAATAAAACATTTCCATTTCTGAAAACATCAGCAAAGTGTGTTGCAACGGCTTGGGCATAAGCAGGCATTGCAGCCTGCCAAATGTAGTTTTCAGGTTTGGACACAGGCTTACCCAAATTAAAATAACCGGTATAATAAAACTCAGCACCCACAACCGATAAACATTTTAATAAACCAAGCCATTGTGCCGGTCTCATATCTTTTTCAGGATTAATGTCCCAACCTGCAGCTACATATGGAGAAAAGAATTTATCCCCTGATTTTATTTCAACTTGCCGACCATCATTAATCCATTTCCAACCATGCCATGCACCTTTCCAGGTTTTCCAATTGTCAGATGTTCGAGGATAAAAATCAGGTGTTGAATAGTAATTTCCCTTTATCTTTGAATTTGTTGCCTTTGAGGTATTCCAGTCATATCGGTCAATCGGACCACCCTCTACGCAATAAAAAGTAAATAAAGTATTCTTCAGTTCAGGTATTTTATCCATGAATTGTGATGAATATAGATGACGGATATATTTTTTCTTAGTTGCGATATAAATTTCCCAACTACTTATTTTCATTTTGTTTTTATCAAAAATAAGTAGTGAATCATTTTTCAGAATATTTTCAGAATAAGCTCTGGGCGGTTCCTCTCCGTTTTCATTGATAATATTTACTGGTCTGGTTAAATGTTTGATGAGATTTTGCAATTGTTTTTGCTGAACAATTCCATCTTCAATGAATAGAGAATCAGGTGCTGCATAACTTATTACTCTTGTTTTTTTATTTATTCTCGCTTCCTTTAAATAATCAGTTTCCTGTAAATCTGTTCGCCAGATATTGGGCTGACGATTTTTGCTTCCAAAAGCAAAAGGGTTCATTTGTCCCCAAAATATGGTTACACTTAATGGAATTTCCGGATGTTTATTTGCCAGGTTAATAAATGACATTATTGGTGAATTGGGATCTTTTAAAGCTCTGTCATTAGGATCAATTCGAGGATTCGAAATTACTAAATTGTAATTCCAGTTCATCCCTAATTCTTCCTGTATGTCAGTTCCTCTTTTAATAGCATCTGTAACTTTAATCCCTTCCTGTCCAGCTCCACCGGCATAAAAAGGACTCATCCAGTTATATAATCTCAAAAAATCATTATTAGGTTTATATCTAGCTGAAGGATAATTTTTAAGTTGTTCAAGTGCATCATCTTTTAAATTAGGATACCCAATTTGAAATTCAGCAATATCAATTTTTGTTGAATCTTTTTGTTTGGTTGTTTCTGTTTGCGAGCAACTGCTGAAAGCTATCAGCAACAAATAATAAAAGGTGAAATATATTTTATTCATATTTTAATTTCCAATTCGTTTTTGAACAAATGCTTCAACCTTGTCGTATAATTGTTGAGGAGTGGATGTACGCCAGGCTACATCGTTCAAGTGACCGCCCGATACAATATAATAATCAATATTTGCCTGCTGAAACTCATCTAAAACATGTTTTCTGAAGTTTAAAAAAGCAATCCATCCATCTTCCACTTCTTCAAACCATTCTTCATAATAACAATCGTCCGAAGAATGAAAGTTTAAAACATTCTCCCCAATAAGTATAAATTTATTGACGCCATATTCCATTATCCGTTCAATGATGTCACGTTTAAAAGTCATAATATCATTGTTGATACAATCGTTCCATTCTCCCATCAATTCAATGATTGCAAAGTTTTGATCATAATCTACTGCAAGTATTTTAATATATAAAGTTGGGGAATCAATATCATCCCACTGCGGATGTATCAAATAGTTATAAATTGAATTTGTATACTCAAACTCACTGTATTCACGCTCATAAAATGGCGAACGTTCATCTTCTGAAGCAATATAAATATGTCGCCAATTATAATATGGTTCTATGTCCTGCATGAATTAAGATAACAAATCATTACAAATTTACGAATCCTGAAATTAATAGAAGTTAATATTTATAATTCAATATTATTATCATGAGCAAATCCTTCCAGATATTTTTTAATATTCTCAACTACCTTTAAACATTCTATTTCTGTTGGGTTTTTCTCAAGATCAATACAGGAATTATGAATGTCTCTTGTCAATTCGACAAGTTCCTGATACACCTTGTTTTTTTCTTTAAGTCTTAATTCAGCATCGAAAATCACTTCCCTCAACTCTTCAATATAATCTTCGAGTTCTTCCTGATTATGTTTATTTCTTCCTTTGTATAACATCTATGATTTTATTGAATCAACGGCTTTCCTCACGCTGCCATGCTTCTTCAATAAATCATTTGCTTTTTTATAAGAAACATTTAGTTCATCAGCAATCATTTTCGTTCCTCTGTCCACAAGTTTATTATTACTTAATTGCATGTCCACCATTTTATTTCCCTTTACTCTTCCTAGTTTTATCATCACAGAAGTGGAAATCATATTCAGGATAAGTTTCTGTGCCGTCCCTGATTTCATGCGGGTACTGCCGGTTAAAAACTCAGGGCCTACTACTATCTCAATTTTATATTTTGCTGCTTTCGCCACATTGCTTCCTTTATTGCAAACAATACAACCTGTTATGATTTTATTCAAATTGCAATATTCAAGAGCTCCAACAACATAAGGAGTTGAACCGGATGCGGCGATTCCTATTACTATATCTTTAGAATTTATTTTATGCGCCAGTAAATCTTTCCAACCTTGTTTCTTGTCATCTTCAGCAAACTCAACAGCTTTGCGAATTGCTCTATCTCCTCCGGCAATTAATCCTATTACCAAACCTTGCGGAACGCCATAAGTAGGAGGACATTCACTGGCATCTACTATTCCCAATCTTCCGCTTGTACCTGCTCCAATATAAAATAAGCGGCCACCCTGTTTCATTTGTTTAACAATAACATTAACAAGTTTTTCAATCTTGGGAATTATTGTTTCTATTGCAAGAGGAACAGATTTATCTTCGTTATTAATATTGGTAAGCAGCTCAACTACACTCATCTTTTCGAGTGAATTGTATTTTGAAGAAGATTCTGTAGTTTTCATTTTGTTTTCTTATCAGGATGCTGTCTGTTGTCGAAGAACTGCAATAAAATAATTTGATTGTTTTTTATTCTATATAAAACTGTTGTATGCCGAGAGAGAACAAATCCTCTTATTCCTTTTTCTTCCATTTCAACTTTGCCCATTTCAGGATAATGTATAAGATTAATAAGAAAGGTATTTACTTTTTGTACAAATTTTTCTGCTGTCTTTTCACTCCATTCCTGCTGAAGATAACTTACTGTTTTGTCAAATGATTTTGAAGCAGATTTTGTCCACTTTATTTTTTTAACCATTTCTTATATTTCCCCATCACTGTTTCATTGTCAAGTAAATTATCTTCATCCTCACTTTCTTCAATGGAAATTAATAGTTCTTTTTTTTGTTCATCGCTAAGTGAATCCCAAATTTTACCTTGTGAAATATTAAGAATTCTTTTTAACTCATTATAATATTCATTCAACAAACTATTGTTTTCAAGCTTATCAATAAACAAATGAAGATTGGCTTTTAATTCTATGTTATCCATTGTGTTTTATATTTAATTTATATACTGTTCTCTAATAAATCCTTGGATACTTTGCAGGATTCACTTCCTGCATCAAATGATATACTGCATCAAACACATCTTCTGCTGATGGTTTTGAAAAATAATCTCCATCAGTTCCGTAAGCCGGACGATGTTCTTTAGCTGTTAATGTTACAGGTTCGGAATCTAAATATTTAAAAGCTTTTTGTTCTTCCAGAAGTTTCTGCATGATATACGCACTTGCACCACCAGGAACATCTTCATCCAAAATAATCAATCGATTTGTTTTCTTGATTGACTCTACAATAGAATGGTTTAAGTCGAACGGTAATAATGTCTGCACATCAATTACATCAACTGAAATATCTGTTTCTGATAATAGTTTAACAGCTTCCATTGCTATGCGGCAGCAGGAGCCATAAGTAACAAGGGTTACATCAGTACCCGAATTAATTGTTTCGACAACCCCTAATGGAATTTTATATTCGCCAATGTTTGATGGCTGCTGTTCCTTTAGACGATAGCCATTCAGCGGTTCGATAATTATTGCAGGTTCATCAGCTGATAACAGTGTATTGTAGAATCCGGATGCCTGTTGCAGATTTCTTGGAACACAGATGTAGATTCCGCGAAGTGCATTAATCATCATGCCAAGCGGAGATCCGCTATGCCAGATACCTTCAAGACGGTGACCTCTTGTTCGAATAATTACAGGTGCTTTTTGTGCTCCTTTGGTTCTGTACTGAAGTGTCGCCAAATCATCACTCATAATTTGCAACGCATATAATAAATAATCAAGATATTGAATCTCTGCAATTGGGCGCATACCACGTAAAGCAAGTCCTATTGCCTGTCCCATTATTGTTGCTTCGCGGATGCCGGTATCAAATACGCGTACTTCTCCATACTTTTCCTGAAGCCTTACCAATCCTTGATTTACACCACCTATCTTACCTGAATCCTCACCAAATATTATTACTTCGGGATACTTGTGAAGTATCGCATCAAAGTTATCACGTAATAATTCTCTGCCGTCAACTATTTTTGCTTCTTCATTAAATTCAGGTTTTACAGGTTTTACTTTCAATGCACTGAATTCAGATTCGCTTTGCAGGTAAGAACTGTATCTATCATGATTAGCAAGTTTCGATTCGTTAAGCCAATCAACTAATTTTGATTTCGAAACAATATTTTCATTTCTTGTTAATCTCAATACAGCTTTAGCAGCAACAATAATGTCTTTACGATTAGGTTCCAGGATGGAATATAAATCATTCTTTATTTTCGAAATAAATGTTGCATGTTCAGATTGAGAAGCTATCTCATCCATTAATACATTTACTTCTTTCAGTTCGTTTTTTATCGGAGTGAGGTATGCACTCCACGCTGCTGTCTTGGCAGCATTCACGGCTTTCTTTGCCTCAGCTTCTATTTCTTTCAAGTTCTCGTCAGTAGAAAGTTTGTTCTTCAATATCCACTCACGCATCATTTTAATACCATCAAAATCAGCTTCCCATTGCAGTCGTTCCTTTGATTTATATCGCTCGTGCGAGCCTGATGTACTGTGCCCCTGCGGCTGGGTAACTTCTTCAACATGCACTAAAACCGGCACGTGCTGCTCTCTGCAAATCTTTGCTGCTTTCTCATACGTTTCGCATAAGTGCACATAATCCCAGCCTTTTGTTTTAAATATTTCATACCCGTTTCCACCATTTTCACGCTGAAAACCTTTTAATATTTCAGAAATACTTTCTTTAGTTGTCTGATATTTTTTAGGAACCGAGATTCCATGACCATCATCCCATACAGAAATAAGCATCGGAATCTGCATTACACCTGCCGCATTTATTGCTTCCCAGAACAATCCTTCCGATGTACTTGCATCGCCTATTGTACCGAAAGCTATTTCGTTTCCTTTATCAGAGAACTTCTGAAAACGCTCTGTTTGCAAGTCAGCATTTGCTTTGTAATACTTCGAAGCCATCGCTAAGCCTATCAAACGAGGCATTTGCGAAGCAGTAGGTGAAATATCCGAAGAAGAGTTTTTTTGTTTTGTTAAATCTTTCCACGTTCCATCAGCGTTCAAACTGCGTGTTGCAAAGTGTCCGCCCATTTGTCTGCCTGCACTCATTGGCTCTGCATCTGCATCGGTATGTCCGTAAAGTCCGGCAAACCACTCCTGCAAACTAAGGTTACCAAGGGCAAACATCAAAGTCTGGTCGCGATAATAACCCGAACGGAAATCGCCATTTTGAAAAACTTTTGCCATCGCCAATTGAGGTATTTCCTTACCATCACCAAATATTCCGAACTTTGCCTTCCCAGTAAGCACTTCTCTTCTGCCCAATATACTTGCTTCCCGACTTTCGCATGCTATGCGATAATCATCAAGAACAACTTTAATAAATTCTGATACTTTTGTTTTAGCTATTGAGCTTGTTTCTTCGGGTTTTGACATAAAATTATTGTTATTTACTTATTACACAAATGTACAAAAAACTCCTTACTTCCTTTGTAAAGAGTTTTTTTATTTGGGCGAATCACCTTTCTGCCATCTCGCAAGTTCGTACCCGCTTTCCCCTCCAATCTTTTTATTCTTCTGAAAAAGAAGAATAAAAAGGATTTCCGGTACAATCGGGCGCAGTTGCCAGTTCATCGTTCTCCTCAAGTTTTCTATAC
>CAIQBY010000128.1 GCA_903870175.1 uncultured Bacteroidota bacterium | reverse complement strand
TTTGAGGAAAATAAACGGGGAACCTTACAGGAACTTGCTGATTATTTTAAAACAAAAACTATAAAAGGAGAGATAGTAATAGTGGTTGAAGGAAATAAAAACAAAAAAATAAAAGAAGAAGAAAGTGATAGTGAAGACGAATAGGATTAGCCTAAAAATCGTTTTTGCTTAACAAAATTTAACATCAAAACTCTTTTATTTTTTTGTCAAAATCAGAATTTTGCAGCAACGAATTAACACTATATATTATGAAAAAAGTTATTTTATCTATTGTTACAATTTTATCTATTAGCCTTTCAGCAAAGGCATTTACAACAACACCAGCTGACACAAACAAAACAGATGCTGCAGGAAAAAAGACAGGTATCTGGAAAGAAAAAACTTCACAGTTTAATGAGTATTGCGGCACTTATAAAAATGATAAGAAGGAAGGTTTATGGATTGGTTATTTTCAGGGAGGGATGGTTGCGAATATTGACGAATATAAAAACGGGAAGAAGAACGGTTACAGTTTTCAATTTGATAAATCGGGATACATAAGTGAAAAGGATTATTTTGTGAACGATACGCTGGATGGCAAAAGTATGGCTTATTACAATGGCGGACGCACCAAATTTGAGATTGATTATAAAATGGGAGTATTCAACGGAGTGAGGAATTTATATTATAATGATGGTAAAATTCAGGAGAAAGGGAATTATAAAAAGGGGCTGAGAGACGGCATTACGCAATGGTTTAGTACGGAAGGAAAGTTGAATATTGAATACACTTATAAAAAAGGTGTGATTGACGGATACGAAAAAACATTTTACAATAACGGAGATGTGGAGTCGGAAGTAAATGTGTTGAATAATAATGAGGAGGGAGATTATAAAGAATATTTTGAAGGAGGGAAATTGAAAAAGACCGGCAAATATATTCATGGAAAAAAAGAAGGAGAATGGAAAGAAATGGATGAAAATGGAAAAGTAACTGTTACTGAAAAATATAAAGCCGGTGAATTAATAAAGTAATTGTAAAGATGTGCTGATTTCTGATGTGAAGATGTGCTGATTTGAGATGTGCTGATTTGAGATGTGAAAACTGATTAAAGAAGTGTTACTATGAAAATAGTGTTGGAGAAATAAATTAATAATTGGTGATTAGTGAAATCCGACAGGTTGTGAAACTTGTCGGATTTTTTATTGCGGTTAGCTTTAAAGTATATCTTTGTTGAATATTAATAACCTAAAACTTAAGTCAAATGAAAAAAATTTACATTATTATTTTACTGGCATTATTCTCTTTAGAAATAAATGCTCAAAACTGGACAATATTAACCAGCGGAACTACTACTTATCTTCAGAGTGTTGCTGCTATCAGCCCGAGCGTTTGTTATGTTTGCGGGTTTTCGGGGTTGATAATGAAAACAACGGATGGCGGTGCCACTTGGGTTACTCAAACGAGTAATACTACAGTCAATCTTTATTCTATTTGTTTTACAAGTGCAACTAACGGCGTGGCTGTGGGAGATGGCGGTACCGTATTGAGAACTACTGACGGCAGTACATGGAACGTCGTTTCTTCGTTTACTACTGATGGATTGAGAAATGTATCTTTTTATAATGCAAGTACTGGCTATGCAGGCGGTGGCGGAAGCAACTATGGTTCTGTTTTTAAAACAACTGATGGCGGTGCAACTTGGAATCAACAAACCAATGCTTCGCTAAATGCTATTTATGGTATAAAATTTACTTCGGCAACAGATGGCTACTTTTGTACTTATGGCGGCGAAATATATAAAACAACAAGCGGCGGAAGTAGCTGGTCAGCCGAAGTAAGCGGGACAACAACGATTATGTCAGGTCTTGATTTTCCGAGTGTAAATAATGGATTTATTGTTGGCAGAACCGGTATGATAAGAGGTACAACCACAGCAGGCGGCAGTTGGTCGGGTATTACAAGCGGCACTACCGATGCGCTGTCGGATGTTAAATTTGCAGATACTTCAGTTGGCTTTATTATGGGAATTAATCTTTCGACAAGTACTGGAACTATTCTGAAAACAACTGATGGCGGTGTTACCTGGGCAATAAGTTATCCGGGTACTCCAGGTTTGATAAGATGCAGCTTTGTGAACAGATATTGTGGATATGGTGTAGGTTCGACCGGAACAATAATTAAATATACTGACAATGAAGGTGTAAATGAGATTGAAAATAACATCAGTTGTGATGTTTATCCTAATCCATCGAATGGGAAATTTGAATTATCGATTACTGATAAATTGAATAAAAAAACAATTGTAACTGTTTTTAATTCGGTGGGAGAATTAGTTTATACAGAAGAAACGGAGAAGAATAATTTTATAATTGATTTATCAAACGAAACAAAAGGAATTTATTTTGCGGAGGTAAAAACTGATAAAGGAAGTGTTACTAAAAAAATAGTAATTGGTCATTAGTTAATTAGTGAAATCCTGACAGGTTGAGAAACTTGTCGGGATTTTTTTGTTGCGAATTAATTTTGCAATAAAATCAGAGTTTGCTTTTTTTTTGCCATTTTATTAAATTTTAAGAGTTAACTATTATTTTACTTATTCTATTCGGATTCGTTTCAGTTCTCATTGAATTCGTTTCTGAGATGCAATTAGTTGTTGCAGATTTCATATTTTATATTCAGTCCACTTTATTGTTGTTCAAAGAACAAAGATTTAATAAACACGCTATAATATATAGTGTGTTTTCCGAACAACAAATTATCCAATCTTTACAAATTACAGACAAGTTTTGCCGTTTTCTGGGTTCGGGGAATGGTTTTCTTGTACTGGGGAGCAACTTTCTGGTACTGGAAAACCATTTTCTGGTACTGGAAAACCATTTTCTGGTACAAGAAATCATAAATACTTGTACAAGAAAACCACTTTCTGGTACAAGAAAACCATTTTCTTGTACAGGGGAACAACTTTCTTGTATTGGGGAGCAACTTTCTGGTACTGGAAAACCATTTTCTGGTACAAGAAAACCATTTTCTGGTACTGGAAAACCACTTTCTGGTACAAGAAAACCATTCCCCGAACCCAGGATTTTGCATTCTTGTAACGTTTATTGCTTATTTATCAGCATTTTACGTAAAAATGACATAAAACGATGGAACGGCACCCTTCTGCAAGTTCAAGGTGACTGACGTAGATGGAGCAGATTTAAAATGGTTTGAATTTTATATGAAAGAAATAATCTAAACTTGTTGAGATTTATATTGTGTGGTACTTTAAAGTATATCTTTGTTGAAATTAATTATTAATAACTTAAAAAATAAATCTTATGAAAAAACTTTACACAATTTTATTTGCAATGATGTTGGCCGGAGCAATGTATTCACAAAATCCTTGGGTGCTTCTTACAAGCGGAACAACACAGACTTTAAATGGAATTAACTTTTATAATGACAATACCGGCATCGTTGTAGGGGCTGGTGGAATAGAATTAAGGACAACAAATGCAGGTGCCAACTGGACACCTTCCACTACAACAGGCACTACCAACGATTTACATTCTGCTAAGCTTACTTCTATTGATACAGGATATGCAACCGGAAATGCAGGAACAATAGTTAAAACCACGAATGGAGGAATGAACTGGACTGCTTTATCGTCAGGTAGTGCAGAAGATTTCAGGTTTATCTTCTTTTCGGATGCCAATACAGGTTATGTATGCGGAACTACCGGAACAATTCTTAAAACTACTAATGCCGGAGGAACTTGGAATATGTTAACAACAAATACTACTAACGCAATTTATGGACTTTATTTTTCGGACAGTAATAATGGATGTGCTGTAGGATTAAATGGTATTGTATTATATACTTCGGATGGAGGAAATACCTGGGCAGCAGGAAACAGCGGCACTTCCACTGTATTATATTATGTGTATTTTACAAGTGTTTTGAATGGATTTGCAGTAGGAGACAATAGTGTGGCTATAAAAACAATTGATGGAGGACATACCTGGACGGCAATGAACACAGGTACTACAGCCTTAAATTTATGCGGAATTAAATTTCTGTCGCCAACAACAGGATTTGTATCGGGAGGAAATGTAAGTGCAAATACAAGCACAATACTTAAAACTAATGATGGCGGAAATACATGGGCATTACAAACAACTGCAGGAAATAGATTAGCCCGAGTTTCGGTTCCAAGTTATAATGTGGGATATGCCTGCGGATTAAATGGGACAATAATAAAAACTACAGAAATTAATGCAGGAATTAAGGAATATGAAAATAACATCAGTTGTGATGTTTATCCAAATCCATCGAATGGGAAATTTGAATTATCGATTACTGATAAATTGAATAAAAAAATAACTGTTACAGTTTTTAATTCGAAAGGTGAATTAGTTTATACTGAAGAAACGGATAAAAATACTATTGTAATTGATTTATCAAATGAGTCAAAAGGAATTTATTTTGCGGAGGTAAAAACTGATAAAGGAAGTGTTACTAAAAAAATAGTATTGGAGAAATAAGGGAACAATAACATAATTGCTTTTTTAAACCTGACAGGAAATAGTTCTTGTCAGGTTTTTTATTGATAATAATATTACATTTGTGAAAATTTATAAAAGAATGATTCCAATTTCAATTAACGACTATTTTAACAGTGAAAATGTTTGGACAAAAAGATTATTAGGTTTAACTCCATTTCAGAAAAACAGAGATATTAATCAGGTGGAAAATGAATATAACCTTGATAAATATGCACGTTTGCTTGAATTTGATTTTAAGACTCCCGCTGAATATAAAGCGAAAGAGTTTGAACAAGCAGGGTTGCATCCGAAGAAAGGTGAAGTGTATATATCAAAAGGCGATGATATTTTTAAAACTTCTGTGGAAGAAGCGCGCAATATGTATTATGATTTAATTCAATCGAAAATAAGTAAATATTCTTCGGAGAATATTTGTGAATTGGGTGGTGCATACGGCTTTAATTTCAAATATTTGGGTAAAAATGCTTATGGGGGCGATTACTCGAAGAATGCTGTGAAAATAGGTAAAAAATTAGGAATGGACATTATTGAATTTAACTATTACACCGAAGCAGATTATAATTTCATTAAACCAAATTCAACTGTTTTTACTTCTCATAGTATTGAACAAATACCTGATGCAACAGTAATTATTGACAATCTTGAAAAACAAAAACACAAGATTAATTTTGTTATACACTTTGAGCCAACAATAGTTGATGAGCGAACAACTTTGATTGGCATGATGCGTAATAAATATCTTGAAATAAATGACTATAACCGTAATTTAATTTCAGTATTAAAAGGAAGAAAAGATGTGGAGATATTGGAACTGGAAACCGATGTTTTCGGTTTAGTACCATTAAATACAACTAATCTTATTGTTTGGAAATTTAAAAATTAATAATGTTATCTTCTCAATTACTTATCGGCATAATTACTCAAGCCCGAATGACGAGTACGCGGCTTCCGGGCAAAATATTTAAGGAGGTGAATAATAAAAGTTTGGTTATCTTTGTAAAAACAAAAAGAGAATGACAAATACAGCTTTAATTTCTAAAATCTCCACATTGCCTAATTCTTTAAAAAAGAAATTGTTAGATTATATGGAGTTTCTGATAAAAAAACATCATGCAACAAAATCAAAAAAACATCCTAAAGCAGGCTGTATGAAAGGAACATTTAAAATGAGTGAGGATTTTAATGCGCCCTTGGATGATTTTAAGGAATATATGTAATGAGGTTTTTGATAGATACTCAAGCATTTATTTGGTTTGTAGAAAACAATAAAAACCTTCCTGTCAAAATTAAAAAGGAACTAGAAAGTTCTGAAAACACTATAATTGTGAGCATTGCAAGTTTATGGGAAATGACAATAAAGATGAGTTTGGGAAAACTAAAAGTGAATTGCGAAATAGATATTATGATTGAAAAGTTATATTCAAATGGATTTGAATTGCTTCCAATACTTCCCGAACATATAATAAAATTAAGTACTCTCCAATATTTTCACAGAGATCCTTTTGACAGGATTATTATTTCACAGGCATTATCGGAAAAAATAAAATTGGTGAGTTCGGATGAAATCTTTGATCTTTATCCTAAAGTAACACGCATCTGGAAATGAAATTTCTGAAAAATAATTAACCCTTACCTCAATTTAATGAACATTGGCATAATTACTCAAGCCCGAATGACGAGTACGCGATTACCGGGCAAAATATTTAAGGAGGTAAATAATAAATC
>CAIQBY010000127.1 GCA_903870175.1 uncultured Bacteroidota bacterium | reverse complement strand
TAATCTTTCAGCATTTTATGCTTATCCAATTTATAATCATTCAACCAAATTTCCTTTAATCATATATCTTGCACCATTTATTCTTATTGCTGTTTCAGCATTTATTTATTTCTTTTCCCGGAAAGATAAAGCAATTGTTTTCGGCAGTTTATTTTATTTTTTTACTGTGGTATTGGTACTGCAGTTTATTTCTGTAGGTAATGTTATCATGGCAGATAGATATAGTTATCTTTCCTATGTTGGATTATTATTTATTGTTGCTCACATTGTAAATCTATCTTTTCAAAAAGGAAACAAGTTGTCTTCCTTTAAGTTTATTTTTATTGGTATAATAATTATCGGAATTCTTGTTTTCAGTTTTCAAACTTATGCTCAGACAAAAGTCTGGAATAACCCTGAAACATTATGGAGTAATGCAATTAATATCGATCCTGATAATTGTTATACCGGGTATATTAATCGTGGAATAGTTTATCAAAAGAGAGGTCAGAATGATTTGGCTTTATCCGATTTCTCAAAGTCGATAATTATTAATCCCAGCAATTCTACTGCCTATTTGGATAGAGGAGCCATTTATTCTGATTTAAGAAAAGACACGGCAGCATTGATGGATTTCGATTTATCAATAAAGCTTGACCCCGATAATTCTGAAGTATATTATGATAAAGGCAGGGTACTTGCAAAACTTGGTAAGGATAGTTTGGCAATTATTAACTACGATAAAGCGTTGCAACTAAATCCCCATTATACTCTTGCTTATATGAATAGAGGAGTAGTCAATTACAATCGTCAGCAAGTCGACCTGGCACTAACGGATTATAATAAAGCTATTGAAACCAATCCCGACTTGGATATACCATATTACAACCGCGGAATCATATATTATAACAAGGCACAATACAATTTGGCTTTAGCCGATTTTACTAAGGCAATTGCTTTAAATGCAACTGTTCCTCAATATTGGCAATATAATTCATTAACCGAAAAGCTTCTTGGTAAAAATATTGAAGCAGTTGCTGATTCTATTAAAGCTGTGCAATTAACAACTGGAAAATAAGTTATAACTTCGCAGCAAAGTTTTAATTAATGAAGCACCTGTTATTTATTTTTTTATTCGCTGTTATTGGCATATCCGTTAAGGCGCAAACGCCAACGGTCGGACTTATACAGCATACTTCAGGAAGTAATGATAATGGTTATGTTTTGTTTTCACCAATGCAAGCTCCCGGTACATTCCTTATTGATAAATGCGGCAATCTTATTCATAAATGGACTACAAGTTATCTTCCCGGATTGGCAGGATATCTATTGCCTGACGGAACACTTTTAAAAGCTGGGAAATACACCAACCCTGTATTCCCTGGCATCACAGGCGGCATCATTCAAACTTACGATTGGAATTCAACTCTTTTATGGTCGTTTGTCTTTTCAGATTCAATCCAGAGTCAAGCTCATGATATAACGTACATGCCTAATGGAAATATTCTGCTGGTAGTTTGGGAAAATATTCTTCTTTCCGAAGCAATAGCCAATGGACGTGATTCTTCCAATGTTACAGGTTCAAGTATTTATTGCCCGAAAATTGTAGAAATTCAACCTTCAGGAACTTCTGCAAATATTGTCTGGCAATGGCGATTGATGGATCATCTAATTCAGGATTTTGATTCTGCAAAACCTAATTATGGTGTGGTTGCCAATCATCCCGAATTGGTTAACTTTAATTTCGTTCCGCTTCCAACAGACGATTGGATTCATTTTAATGAAGTAAATTATAATCCTGTTTTAAATCAACTAGTATTGGGTGCTCATAATTTAAGTGAAATATGGATTATAGATCATAGTACAACAAAAGCTGAAGCAGCACAACATACAGGAGGACTCCATAACAAAGGCGGCGACTTGCTTTATAGATGGGGTAATCCGCAGGCATATAACAGAGGCACTGCCACCGACCAAAGACTGTTTTATGTTCATAATCCAAACTGGATTCAATCGGGATACCGTTTTCAAAATCAGTTAATGATGTTTAATAATGGTACTAATCGTCCATCGGGCAATCTTTCCTCGGTAGATATTGTTATTCCTCCAGTTGATTCCTCCGGCAATTACTTTCTGGCTTCCGGTGCTGCTTTTGGTCCCGATTCTGCTGTATGGTCATATATGTCACCTAATTTTTATTCCAATAATCTTGGCAGCACTCAAATGCTTGATAACGGAAATGTTTCTATTTGCGAAGGAGGAAGCGGTGTATTGTTTGAAATTGATTCGTTGAAAAATATGGTATGGGATTATGTTAATCCTGTTGGTAATACCGGTCCTGTTTCGCAAGGTACAACTGCTGTTAACAATCAACTTTATAAATGTATTTTCTACCCTTCCAATTATAGCGGTTTCGCAGGTCATTCCATTACCGCAGGTGCACCAATAGAGCACAATCCTTATCCTTCAACATGCAGTATTATTACCACTCAGGTTGATAATACTATTTCTGAAAGCACTATTTCTATCTTTCCTAATCCTTCGTCAGCAATCTTCACTATCGATAGTAATTATAATCAGCAGACATCAACGAATGATCAAATTATTATTACTAATAGTATCGGGGAAGTTGTTTATCAAACAACAATTAACTCAAAGCAGTCAATAATAAATCTTTCATCTCAGCCCAATGGAATCTATTTTATTAAATTGAAAACCGCGAAAAATATTTACATAAAAAAATTAGTTCTGCAGAACTAATTTCAGATAATCATCACACTTTATTTATTTAGTTACTTTTACCGAAAATCATATTATGAAATTTATTCCCTTCTCTATATTATTATTGTTTCTGACACCTTGCAATAGTCCTAAAAGTATTGCAAAATCAAATAAGGAAGAGGATAACAGTAAAGTGAAAATAGTGTTTACAAAATCACCATGCTTTGGTAAATGTCCCGTATTTACCTTTACTATAAGTGGAGCCACAAAAACGGCGACTTATGAGGGGAAGCAGAATGTAAAGAAGATTGGTACCTATACAAAACCAATCAGTAACGATTCAATTTCGATGCTGATAAAAGGTTTCGAAAGTGTTCACTTTTTTGATTTGGATGATAAAAATTCAGCTTATATACCTGATTTGCCTTCTATATTTATTACGTTTTCGAATAATGGAAAAACTAAAACTGTGGAAGAAAGTACTAATAAACCAAGTCCGCTAAATGATTTGGAAAAGCAATTAACTGAAATTGCAAATAGTGATGGTTGGCAAAAAGCCGAAGAAAAGCACTAAGCTAATACTCTGTTTTGCCAGCTTTGATTCAACGGCACTTCCCACTTAGTATCAAAATCAGCTTTCGAAGTAACCATATTATTAAATACAATAGTCGACTCGTTAACTGAACCTGCTTCAGCAAGTTTTTCGAATTCGGAAAGAGAGCACGAAATAATTTCATTTCCGCTGCGGTAAGCCACTTGCAGGCGATCAAACAAATTTATGTTCAACAGTTTTTCAATTTCTTTTATAAATCGAATGGATGAATCTATACTGCAACCGCTTGCCATTGCTTGTTTTTCGTCAACAGAAAGAATAATGAAACGATTGTAAAGCACATCGAAACTTGCTTTCAGACTTGCACCATGTGCAGCCCATTGTTCAATAAAAGCCAAACCCGAATTACTTATTGTTTCTACTTCCGAATCCGTTAATTTCCTATTGCTTTGATAAACCCAGACTTTAGAATCGGGCGGAATGTTTTTGATGGTGTTCATGGCTAATATTTTTGTCAAAGGTAAAGATTTTATGGATTGATTGTATTATTGAAATTATCTATTTGAGGAGTGAAGAAGCGATTAGTTCACTTGTTTATTGGTTCATTAGTCTGCATAATAAAAAAAGCCCCGGCTTAATTTCTTAAATCGGGGTTTTAACAATCAATTCCTGATTATTATATTATCGGTATTATCTGCAATTCGCTCCACGGACCGGCAGTTTCGGGATGTGTTGTATTCGTCCAGCGAAAATAAATATATAATACCCCTCCCGAATTAACAGTGCCGAGGCTCAATATAAAAGTAGCTTTTGAATACGTAACTCTTTTATCAATCGCATCAGCATCTGGTGCTTTGGTATTTTTATCGCCTATCACATAAGCAATTTCCACACCATTGGCTCCTTCGGCAAGCGATGCACGTTTAGCATCGGTGATACTGCGGCATTTAAACTTAATTTTACAACCTCCAAGCATTTTATACAATGCATTGCATATTGCTGTTATTACAGGATGTACATGTGTAGGCGTTTTGCGAATCAAAACCACATTAAACGCTGTACCATCAGTTACTGTTGCGTTTGGGCTTGATGCTATTACATCCAGCAAAGGTTGAGCAAATTTTTTGAAATCTTTTATAAATTTTTTTACCTGTTTGTTTATATCACTTGTTCTGGTGAGCGGATCGCTGTATAGTATATACAATGCTATCCACTGCTGGGCTTGGTTATCCCAATCTTTTACATTTTGGATTGTTAATCCTAACCTTGTGCCATTTGTAGGCACTACTGAAGCCTGTAAATAATTATCAGTTCTGTTAATATATTTATTAAAGATACTGATTGTGTTTGAAATTCTTGCTGCCATTTTGTTTTTGTTTTATTTAATTATTACTGGTGGTTACTGAGCTTGTCGAAGTATTATTTATTTATTATCAATTACTTATCTTATTAATCTTACTCATTAATTAGGCAAATGGATACCGCTTTTCAGTTTTAGTTTCCTTGGTAGCCATGTTAGTTTCTATAGTATCCATTTCGGCTACCATAGTAGCCATGTTAGTTTCCTTAGTATCCATTTCGGCTACTATAGTATCCATGTTAGTTTCCTTAGATTCTATTTCGGCTACTATAGTATCCATGTTAGTTTCCATAGTATCCATTTCGGCTACTATAGTATCCATTTTAGTTTCCTTAGGTATTATAATTTGAAGCTTCACTTTTCTATCAATTTTTATGAAGCAAAATTCGCTTATTAAAGAATATGAATTTTTGTATAATGTATGAAATACCAACTTCGGTACTTATTTATTGAAACGTATTGTTTAAAGGTGTTTTGAACGGAAAATAATAAAAAACAGGATGTGGGATTTTAATTTAGCGCGATTGAAGTATGAATTCCATTGATTCATCATCACTCAAAAAGCCCAATATTTTATTGATTTTATTATAATGTGTATTGGTGGTTTGTGGGCTTACATGCAGGTAGGATGCTATTTGTTTGCGTTCGTTTAATATAAATGCAGATGAGGCAGTATTTATTTCTGCGCCCGAAAACGTGCGGTAGGCACAAAAACGCTGCTCTCTCAAAAAATTATCAGGCATATAGATATTATTTATATTACTAAGGTTATAACCAAAGATATTGAAATGCTGGCAGATTTGGAGTTGTTTGCGAAAATCCCTGTTTTCTAAAAATAGATAACCGAATTGATTGCAGAAAACATTTATAACATTATCTTTAATGGTTTTGTGATAAGAGATAAGGTTTTTCGGGCTTTGCAGAAGGATGTTGGATAGGTACATATTGATGAAATTAAGAATTTAGTTAGTGAATTTATTGTTGATTGGAAAAAATTGTTGGTTTTTATTTTTTCAGAAATAAGTAGAAATACCAAACTGCATAGTGCCTGTTCTTGCTGGTGGATTGCCCAACACATCTCTTTGTTGCTGGTAGCCATAATTAAAACGTAAAACGGTCGAACCAACGGGTCGGAAGCCAATGCCGGGGACAATAGCCCAAACGTCATCATAAATAGTACCGCCTGTTTCTCTGAATTTACCTACATTATAATCAGCATATTCAAGCCGCAAAGCCAGTTCTATTTTAGTATTTTCCCAACCGAACATTTTATGCTTGCGTACCACTCCGACAAAATCAATAAATGCACCCTGCTGCTGTGAACCATAAGATTCAAGGTAATTGGGCGGAAGCTGAACCCACACTTTTGCAATTTCTGTGGTAATGGTGAATCTGTTTTTAAAAAGTGACGCACTGTAATCGAGTGCGAAAATACTTGCACTTCTCTTGGGAGCTACTATTAACCCATCATCCGTTCGCCATTGATTATATACATCTGTAAGATAAGAAATGCCAAACTCACCAATTTGCCTGTTGCGGATTGCAATTTTCCCTGTGAACATAGGCAGTCCGCTATTGGTTTCACTAAATTTATCAGGATTTTGATTTCCATCTGCAAGTGATGTTTGCCCATCAGGATTTGAAATTATATTACCATCAAAACCATTGGTAAGATAAGCTTCGTAGCCAAACGTCCAACGTTGATAAAAATATTTCCCATAAAAACCAAAGCCAACATTTGAAAGAGTGGAAGGAATAATAGTAGTTGATGAAATAGGTCGGTCAATAAAATCCCATTTAGGACCATCGTGATTTTCATTAAACGAACCTATCGGATTTAAAATTATACCACCTCTCAAATTCAGCAAAGGATGAAATTCCACATCCATAAAAGCATATTCAACTTCTATATCTTTACCACCATTTTCATATTCTATTTCCGAATTAAATTTTATTTTTTTTGCTATAGTGGATGAAAGAAAAATAGAAAGCCTGCGAGCCTGAAAAGAAAAACCATTGGAAATACCGTTGGTACCGCTATACTGTGTGTTTGCTTCCAAATAACCTCCAATTGCTACCGGCAATTTTCCGATTGTAAATAAAGGTTTATTATATACGCCATCCATATTCATTTTTTGTTTGGATGTGTCGGCAGCAATTCGTTTGATTAATGTGCTGTCTTTTTGTGCATTTGCAGAAATAGAAATAAAAAAATAAAAAATTATTCCGATTATTCCTGAAATATTTTTAAAGTTGTATGTAAATATTTTCATTGTCTGTAGTGGTTTTAAATGTTTTTAAATTTTCTTCTGCCGGCGGATTTTGCACAATACCTTTATTTGTAAATTCGCTGCCATGGCAAGGGCATATTAAATAATCGCCACCGGGTTGCAATTCGCAGCCCCTGTGGGTACATTCCAAAAATAAAGCTGTGTAACTTTCATCGTTTATTTTATAAATACAAATCGGGAAACCTAATTTATCTGTTTTAACCAGCACATACTTTCGTTGCATTGGTTTATCTTTTATGATAGTTGCAAACTCCGCCTTTTTAATACTGATTTGATTGTTTGCAATAGTTGTTTGAGCAAAATAATTTGTAGTTGCACAACTTTGCAAGAGTGTTGTTAATGCTGTTCCCCCAATACAAGCAAAGCCGCAAGTTTTTATAAATTCCTTTCTGTGCATAGCTTACAGCGAACTAAGAAATTTAACTATTTGTTGTTGCTGTTGTTGAGTTAGCGCAAAAAAAGCTGTTCTGCGACTATCCGCTTCTCCTCCATGAAACGATATAGCAGCAATAAAAGAGTTAGCTCTGCCATCGTGCAATAAAAATAATTGCCCTCCCTGTGCGTTCCCAGCTAGCCCAACTCCCCAAAGCGGTGCAGTTCTCCATTGAAAACTTTGTGCACTTCCTTCAGGTACACCGTCATCCAAACCGCTACCCATATTATGCAACAAGAAGTCAGAGTAGGGATGAAATGTCTGGTAACTTAAAGCAGCAATGTCTGACTGTGGGGTAGTAAATGTTGAAATATGGCAACTTATACACCCTATTTGAGTAAACAATTGTTCTCCTGCTATCACATCGGCATCATTAGTATTTCTTCTCGGCGGAACTTTATTAGTTCGTAAATACATTACCAGATGGTTAACAAAACCAACACTTACGTCAGGGTCTTGAACATCGTTTCCAGTGTATGGTCCTACCAAATAATTATAGGGTTTCACCATATTGTAATCGCAAGTAACTCCTCCAAGGTCTTGGCTCAAAGCAAACACTACCTGGTCTTGCAAGGTAACTCTTGTTGCTTTTTTTCCAAATCGTCCTATACATTGCCCTGCACGATTCGGTGTATTAATTCCTTGAGGAACAAAAAAAGAAGTAGGATATATATAATTAGGAACACCCGAAACGCCATCGTGGGGATAAGCATTTGCCAAAATCGAAGAATCTGATAAGGCAGCTATAAAACCTAAGCCCATAACAACTGGAGCAATAAGATGCACAGAAACATTGGCATTGGGCGGCAGCACTTCCCCTAAATAACCAGGAATCGCATTTGATAATAAATCAGGACCGCCTTCATTTGTCAAGGAATCAAAGACACCATTAGTAACATTTCCAAATCGTGTGAGGGAAGTAACAGGGTCTCCTTTACCATTCCCGATATGACAACTATTGCAGGATGCCTGATTAAACACCGGACCTAAACCCTGCTGAGGTGTGAAGATTTGAGAAAATTCATCATCTCCTAATGCGTGTTCCTGCAATTGATAAGTTGTTAATCCGGGAACTACTCCTTGCGAAATATCATCATTCGCTTTCGGTGCAGGAGGGAACAACTTTTGGCAAGCCCCCATTGTAATTGCAATAAGTGTAATTGCAATTATTACTTTGTATTTTAATTTTGTTTTCATAGTTAATCTTATAAATTTATGTTGCAAAAGTAATAAATTAGATTAATCTAACAATTTTATTATAT
>CAIQBY010000126.1 GCA_903870175.1 uncultured Bacteroidota bacterium | reverse complement strand
CTTCGGAACGGGAAAGGATGAATGGTTCTTTTCCGTTAATTTTTAAGTGTGCATTAATGCCTGCCATCAATCCCTGGCAAGCTGCTTCTTCATATCCTGTGGTGCCATTAATCTGTCCGGCGAAATAAAGGTTTTTGATTAGCTTTGTTTCGAGGGTTAAGTTTAATTGCTGTGGAGGAAAATAATCATACTCGATGGCATACCCGGGACGAAACATTTTGACGTTCTCGAAGCCGGGAATTTTTTTTAATGCTTTGTACTGGACATCTTCGGGAAGGGAAGTGGAGAAGCCGTTGACATAAATTTCGACTGTGTTCCAGCCCTCGGGTTCCACGAAAATCTGGTGACGGTTACGTTCCGCAAAGCGGGTAATTTTATCTTCTATACTTGGACAATATCTTGGGCCGAGACCTTGAATACGACCGGAGAACATGGGTGATTTTTCGAAGCCGGTGCGAAGGATGTCATGAACTTCATCGTTAGTATAAGTGATGTAACATGGTATTTGTCCTTCGGGACCGTTGGCGAAAGCGTCATTTCTTTTTACTTTATAATCGAATTGTGGTACGTTTAAATAGGAGAATTTGCTTGGTGTTTCGTCGCCATGCTGTACTTCCATTTTGGAATAATCGAGGGAACGGCCATCGATGCGCGGCGGTGTTCCTGTTTTCATGCGACCTGACTGAAAGCCAAGCTGGATAAGCTGTTCGGTGATTCCGGTGGATGCCTTTTCGCCCGCTCTTCCGCCACCATATTGTTTTTCGCCAAGGTGGATGATGCCGTTGAGGAAGGTACCGTTGGTTAGAATGACTGATTTGGCGCGGATTTCGATGTCCATGCCGGTGACTACTCCAACTACTTGATTATCAGAAACTATAATGTTTTTAACGGTATCTTGCCAGAAATCGAGATTGGGTGTGGCTTCGAGCATGAGTCGCCACTCTTCTGCGAATTTCCATCTGTCGGATTGGGCACGTGGCGACCACATTGCAGGTCCTTTTGAACGGTTGAGCATTCGGAACTGGACTGCTGTTTTATCTGTAACGATGCCTGAGTAACCGCCCATTGCATCTATCTCTCTGACGATTTGTCCTTTGGCAATGCCGCCCATTGCGGGGTTGCAGGACATCTGTGCTATGGTTTGCATGTTCATTGTAATCAATAGGGTGGAGGAGCCCATATTGGCTGCTGCTGCTGCTGCTTCGCATCCGGCGTGGCCGGCACCTACTACTATTACATCGTATTGTTTGAACATGAATTTTTTATTCGGGGTGCAAAGATAGGTTATTTATTGATATGCTTAGACCACACCCCCAACCCCTCTCCTTGAAAAAAGGAGAGGGGTAACGGAGTGTGAAGTGCTATGTATTAAAGCTATAAGGTTTAGGGCTTGAAGGTACTTGCTTATTGTCTGATGAGTTTGTTGTTTGTATATTTACTCAAAATTAGCAGGATTTTTGAGATTTTTGGACTTTCTAAACTTGATGCCTAGACATATATCCCAGGAAAATATGTTGAACTGCCCTTGTTTTACTGAAGAATAATCGGCTCGTGCTTCGATGTAAAGCGGAAAAGGGTTGGTATCGAATTCGTAACCTAAGAGGAGACCTGCTCCGGGACCACCGAAGGAATAATTTTCTTTTTTATTAGTAGTGATATTTGTGATTTGGCTTGAGTAGGTACCTGAAGTGGATGTGTCGGTAACAATGGCTTTGGAGAAGGAATAAGTTATTTTGATGTTGGGGCAGAAATAAAAATTCCGGAGGTTAATTTTGAGACCCAAGGCGAGAAGGAAATTATTGGGAGATGCTGTAAAACTTGTTTTATTGCTGCTGTAATAACTTGTATAAGGCGGGTAGGGGTTATAAGAGCCACCTGAAGAGCTGTGAGAGAACGAAAGTTTGGTGCGGGTATAACCCAGACTCAACAAAAAACCTAAGTTTTCATTTAGGTGTTCTTCGAGAGAAATGATGATGGAAGGCGAGTAGGATGCGGTATCGTGATAATTGAATGTGGAATCGGAGGAACCGAAATGTGACAGTGTGCTGTGATTATAATTTCCTTTTGTTTTGTATCGGGTGTGATTGAAACCAATGGAAACCTTGAAAATACTGGTACTGTCGTTGGCAATAGCGATGGAGGAATAAGTGAGAAGAGAAATAAAGATTAGAAAAAATGAAACCTTTTTCAAGTGGCGTGAATCTTAATTATCAGCAAAGATAAGTAATTTAAAATACCACTAACTCAAAATAAACAACCCTCCGCATCTCAATAATGATTATCATTACCAATATTAATAATTCAAATTTAAAAACAAACTGCTATGACT
>CAIQBY010000125.1 GCA_903870175.1 uncultured Bacteroidota bacterium | reverse complement strand
GTTTCGGGATACATCAAAAGTTAGCGGGTAATTCATCAGTAAAATTCTGAGCCCCTACTTCCTTAAATATATCTTAATAAAGATTAAAGTATTTAAAGGAAGCTTTCCTCCAGATTTAAAAGCAAAATTATCGTTCGTTGAATTCGTATTAAAACTCAAAATATTTTTTGCAGAAATCGGTTTTCTGACAGAATCGAGTTCTGGAAGCAATAAATCGTATACTGAAAAGGTTTCAGTGTACACCGAAATGTTTTCAGTATATACCGGAAACTTGCCAGTAATTACTCAAAAATTGCCAGCGTACACTGGGAATAATTAAGTAATTACTGGAAAGTTGCCAGCGTACACTGGAAACTTTCCAGTAATCACCGGAAACTTTCCAGTATATACTGGGAACTTTCCGGTATATACTGGGAACTTTCCAGTAATTACCGGAAACTCATGTCGATTGGATTGATATAAAAGGTTTTCTGGTGGATTAAGAGAAATATAAATTCTAATAACTAACTTCTAAATAACTAATCATGAAAAAAGCAGCAGTAAAAAAAACATCTGAAAAGATTGTTAAGGTAACAGTAAAGTTGTCAGAAAACCAGCAGGACTTTAATAAAGTGATTGAAGTTATGGGAAAACTGAAAAAGGACTTTAAACAATTTAAAAGTAAAGTGATAGCGTTTGACAGTTATTTGAAGCCTCACATAACTGAAAATAATGCTTTTTCCATGGGCAAATTACTGTCTGATGCTGTAAGCGTTAAAATAGTACAGATCGATGGGGAATCTGATAATGCCAGTCATTTATGTGAAGAATGCGCGCCAAGCAGTATTGAATCCATCTATTTTGGATTTAATTTCACCGTGAAACCTATGGTAAATCATTTTGAGGGAATGATAAAAGAAGTGGAAACGAAAATTAAAGATACTCAGCTGTTTTTAAAGAAATACCCCGAAAAAAATCGTGAAATACTTCGTAAAATTATAGTGATGGAAATAGAAAACGAAAAAATAGATGTTTTTATGTCGAATTCAATGGACGGAATGGAATCCATGGAAAAGCAAGCTGATAAAATAATTATTAAAAAAAATAAAGAAGAACATAAAAAAAATAAAGGCAAAAAAATAATTCAATTAGTGAACTAAGCACCAAAAATAAATATATAAATAAAAAAGCTCCGCAGCATTACGGAGCTTTTTTATTACAATAATATCCACTTCAAAATAATCAATCAACAAATTTATTCTCACATATTATCAAAACTTCTCTATATTTGAAACGATTAAAAAATCTTAATACATACTACTTTATACTTAATACTAAATTATATGTCAATATTCAGAAAAAAATCGCTTGAAGCATTGCTCGCACATTCGGCAGAATCAGAAGGAGGATTAAAACGTACACTCGGCATGTGGTCGCTGGTAGCACTTGGGATAGGCGCAATTATAGGTGCAGGATTATTTGTCCGCACAGCAGCAGCATCAGCCGAAGCAGCAGGTCCGGCAGTTACACTTTCATTTGTGGTAGCAGCTATAGGCTGTGCATTTGCAGGACTTTGTTATGCCGAATTTGCTTCCATGATACCGATAGCAGGCAGCGCATACACATACGCATACGCTACAATGGGCGAATTAATAGCATGGATAATCGGCTGGGCATTGATACTCGAATATGCATTGGGCGCAGCAACAGTTTCCATCGCATGGAGCGAATATCTGAATAATCTTCTTACAGGTCCAGAAATAAAATCCCAAATATCTCATGGATTAATGGATGTTTCATCTTTGGCAATTCCTTATCAATGGTGCCATTCTCCATTTGAATCAGCAAAATTATTGAATGGAGAATTTATACACGGTTTTGTCAATCTCCCTGCATTATTCATTTTATTATTACTAACATTATTATTAATTAAAGGTACACAGGAATCGGCATTAGTAAATGGAATAATTGTTTTTCTGAAAGTGGCAATCGTATTAATATTTATTGTAATAGGATGGCAATTTATCAAACCTGAAAATCATACACCCTACCTAATTCCAAAGGGAGTTGCAGGACATACAGGATTTTTTACTTGGGGATGGGGAGGCGTATTAGGTGGTGCGGCAATTGTGTTTTTTGCTTTCATTGGTTTTGATGCCGTATCAACTGCTGCACAGGAAGCGAAAAATCCCAAACGCGATATGCCAATAGGAATTTTAGGTTCATTAGTAGTTTGTACGATACTTTATATCATATTCTCTTATGTCCTTACAGGAGTTGCAAATTGGCAGGACTTTAGCGACCCTTCCAAAGGGAAAGAAGCATCAGTTGCTTATGCAATTGCAACCTACATGCACGGTTACGGCTGGCTTGCCACAGCAGTTACAGTAGCTATTCTCGCTGGATTCTCATCAGTTATATTAGTAATGCTTATGGGACAAAGCCGTGTGTTTTTCTCGATGTCAAACGATGGATTATTGCCAAAAGTATTCTCGCATCTGCATCCGAAATTCCGCACACCATATAAATCAAACCTGATGCTTTTTTTATTTGTAGGCATCTTCGGAGGATTTATTCCAGGAAGCATAGCAGGAGATTTAACATCAATAGGAACTTTGTTAGCATTCGTATTAGTATGTGCCGGTATCTGGATATTACGTAGAAGTGACCCGCATGCAGTTCGGCCTTTTAAAACTCCTCTTGTACCACTTGTCCCTATTCTTGGAATGTTCGTGTGCACCCTAATGATTATTTCATTAGATAGATTTACACAACAATCCGCTTTAACATGGATGCTTATTGGCTTGGATGTATATCTATTATTCGGATTCAAAAATAGCCTGCTTTCTAATGGCGAAGAATCACATCATAAATTCAGAGGACAAAAATCAGCTTCGCTTGCAGGTATATTATGTGCATCATTTTTATTGATACTTAGTCTACTCGATTATTATTTCAAGCACGTTGATTTTATGGCGAATCAGGTAGGAACACCGGTACCATCAAAACCATGGTTCTTCCTTGCACTATCGCTTTTTCATCTAGGAATTTTTGTTCTTAGCTGGATGAGAAAAAACAGAACAGGGTTGTAATTAATAATAAATAAAACACAATATAAAAGGACGGAACGAACCGTCCTTTTTATTTAAAGAAAGATATTTATGTCTCAGGAATTAAAACGTTCACTTGGATTAATAGACGCAACAAGTATTGTAGCCGGTTCTATGATTGGCTCCGGAATATTTATTGTCAGCGCAAGTATGTCGCGCGCAGTAGGTTCTGCCGGTTATTTAATATTGCTTTGGGTAATCACAGGAGTAATAACTGTGATGGCAGCCCTGAGTTATGGCGAGCTTGCAGGCATGATGCCGAAAGCCGGAGGGCAGTTTGTTTATATCCAAAGAGCATTCGGCAATATGATTTCATTTCTTTATGGCTGGACAGTTTTCACTGTTATTCAAACAGGCGTTATTGCTGCAGTTGCTGTTGCCTTTGCAAATTACACGGCAATCTTTTTTCCTGAACTTCAAGGTCAAATCTTATCCATATCCAATGGTTCTTTAGTAATTACATGGAAACAAATACTTGCAATCATAACCATTTTACTCCTTACTTATTCGAATACAAAAGGCATCCGTAACGGAAAAATAATTCAGCTTGTGTTTACTTCCACTAAGTTAATTGCATTGTTTGCATTAATAGTTTTGGGAATTGCAATGGCATTTAAAAGCAATACTCTTGCCGAAAATTTCAAAAACGCATGGGATGCAAGTACAACCACAGTTAATAAAGACGGCACTATAAGCATTGCACATCTTGCCGGTTTTGCATTGATTGGCGCAATGGGTTCAACAATTATCAACTCGCTTTTTTCTGCTGATGCCTGGAACAATGTTACATTTATTGCCGGCGAAATAATTGAACCGAAGAAAAATATTCCTCGCAGTCTATTCCTTGGAACTTTTCTTGTTACATTAATATATGTACTTGCAAATGTGGCTTACCTTGCATTATTACCGCTAAAAGGAAACCCGACTGCACATGATGTGGTAGGTCAGGGAATACAATTTGCTACTCATGATAGAGTCGGAGCAAGTGCCGCTACAATGATTTTCGGAAACATTGCACTATATATTATGGCAGGATTAATCATGGTTTCCACCTTCGGATGCAACAATGGATTGATATTATCAGGCGCAAGAGTTTATTATGCAATGGCAAAAGATAAATTGTTTTTGACTAAAGCCGGAACATTAAATAAAAACGATGTGCCCGCATTTGCTTTATGGACACAATGCGCATGGGCTTGTGCACTTTGTCTTACGGGCACTTACAGCGACCTTGTAAACTATTCCACATTCGCATCCATGATATTTTATATTGTAACAATCACCGGACTTTTTGTATTACGAATAAAAGAACCTGATGTTGAACGTCCTTACAAAGCCTTCGGATATCCCATCATTCCTGCATTATATATTCTTGCAGCATTAGCCATTTGTACAATACTTATAATATATGACGGAAGAAATACAGGTTTCGGTTTAATCTGTGTGTTTACAGGCATTCCGGTTTATTATCTTACAAGAAAAAACACAACCTAATTAATAATCATACATACGGATTCGCAGATTCGTTTTAATCTTTATCCGTAGAATGAAAAAATTTATTCGCGATTATTTAACTTTTCACAGAAGTGAAAAAAGAGGAATAGTAGTTCTTTTATCAATAATTGTTATCCTTATACTTTATCTCAACTTCTCTTATTTATTATTCCCGCAGGAGAAAATAGATTTCACTTCTTTCGAGAAACCTATTCAATCTTTCAGTGATTCTTTAAAACAACAAAATGATTCTTTGGAAAATGAATCAAAGGAGCAGAAACATTTTACTTCTTATTCAAAAGAAGATAAACCACTTGGAATAAAAGGCGAGCGATTTAATTTTAACCCAAATAATTTACCCGACAAAGATTGGAAACGACTTGGATTTAGTGACAAACAAATTCATGTTTTTGATAATTACCAAGCTAAAGGTGGACGATTTCGCAGCAAAGCAGATGTGAAAAAGATGTATTGCATTAAAGAAGAAATCTATCTTTCACTGGAACCTTATATTTCCATTCCCGATAAAAAAGCAGATACAGCAAGTCATAAGATTTACAAACGCGACACTATAAAATCCGCTAATAAATATGTTAAACCAGAAATTATTTTAGTGGAATTAAACTCCGCAGATTCTTTATCTCTCATTAAAATCAGAGGAATAAAAGGATTTTATGCAAAGAAAATAATTGAACACCGGACAGAACTTGGCGGTTATACTCGCAAAGAACAGTTAATGGAGTTGTGGAAATTTGATCAGGAAAAATATGATGGAATAGAAAAGTATGTTTCTGTAGATGTATCAAAAATAAAAAAGATAAATATTAATTCCTGCACGGCAAAAGAATTAAAACATCCATACCTCAATTGGAACACAGTAAACGGAATAATAAGTTATCGTTCAAAGCACGGAAAGTTTACAACTATTGATGATATAAAGAAAACAGATTTGGTAGATGAAGAAACTTACCGTAAAATTGCACCTTATTTAACAATCGAATAAATGCTTAAAACTAAAATAAAAGCGGCAATCCGCGATGTAGCTGATTTCCCGAAACAAGGAATAATGTTTAAAGATATTACACCACTATTTCATAATCAGGAATTGTGTAATGATATTATAACTGCTTTCGCAAATAATATTGATGAACGAAAAGTGGATGCAATTATAGGTGTGGAAAGTCGCGGCTTTTTATTTGGGTTTGCTTTGGCAAATAAATTAAACGTTCCTTTTATTTTGGTTCGCAAGGCGGGTAAGCTGCCTTATAAAACAATTTCTTACGAATATAATTTGGAGTATGGAAGTGCGATAGTGGAGATGCAGGTGGATGAAATAAAGCCAGGCTGGAATGTAATTATTCACGATGATTTACTTGCTACGGGCGGTACTGCCATAGCTGCTGCAAAACTGGTGGAGATGCAGGGAGGTAAAGTGGCTGGGTTTGCTTTTGTGGTGGAGTTGGAGTTTTTAAAAGGCAGAGAACGCCTCTCAAACTATTCACCCAATATTAACAGCTTGGTAAATTATTAATTTCGGCTGATTTATATCAGAAATTTAGTCCTATCCCTTTCGGATAATTTTTATATTTTTGTCGCCTTATAAAAAACAATATGGATTTTAGTATTACAGAAAATCAGCGAATGATTGCTGACATGATTAAAAAATTTGGTGCAGACCATATTCGCCCGAAGATGATGGAATGGGATGAAGCGCAAACTTTTCCAATAGAAGTGTTTAAGAAACTAGGAGAGCTAGGTTTGATGGGCGTGTTGGTACCGCATGAATATGGCGGGTCAGGTTTTTCATACACTGAATATGTAACTGCAATAGTTGAATTATCTAAAATTTGCGGCTCTATAGGTTTATCCATGGCGGCCCATAATTCGTTATGCACCGGTCATATTCTTGCTTTTGGAAATGAAGAGCAGAAGAAAAAATATCTTCCAAAGTTGGCTACTGCAGAATGGATAGGTGCCTGGGGATTGACAGAAACAGCTACTGGCTCGGATTCCGGTGGAATGAATACTACTGCTAAAAAAGACGGAGATTATTACATTTTGAATGGGACTAAAAACTTTATAACACATGCAATTTCCGGAAATGTATCTGTAGTTATGGCTCGTACCGGTGAAAAAGGAGATTCGCGTTCTATGTCAGCTTTTATTATTGAGAAAGGTACCCCTGGTTTTAAATCAGGCAGAAAAGAAAATAAATTAGGAATGCGTGCTTCCGAAAC
The DNA here is from genome assembly GCA_903870175.1 of uncultured Bacteroidota bacterium. GTDB lineage: Bacteria > Bacteroidota > Bacteroidia > 2-12-FULL-35-15 > 2-12-FULL-35-15 > 2-12-FULL-35-15. Next base: position 11,947 of record CAIQBY010000125.1, on the reverse strand, counting down.
TGCTGAACTAATAATGGATAACTGCCGTATTCATAAAGATCAAATGATGGGCAACGAAGGTGATGGTTTTGTGCAGGCAATGAAAGTATTGGATGGCGGACGTATTTCTATTGCTGCATTATCGGTAGGTATTGCTCGCGGTGCATTCGATTGTGCTTTAAAATATTCCAAAGAAAGAGAACAGTTTGGTAAACCGATATCTCAATTTCAGGCAATTGCCTTTAAATTAGCTGATATGGCAACTGAGATTGAAGCTGCTGAATTATTGACTTTATTAGCTGCCGATAGAAAAAATAAAGGGTTAAAAATGACCAAAGAAGGTGCTTTTGCTAAATATTATGCTTCAGAAGTTGCTTGTCGCGTTTCAAATGAAGCAGTTCAGATATTTGGCGGATATGGTTATACCAAAGATTTTCCTGCTGAAAAATATTACCGGGATTGTAAACTTTGCACAATAGGAGAAGGTACTTCAGAGATTCAAAAGTTGGTGATTTCGAGAGAAATAATGAAGTAAAAGGAGAGGAAACTGATATTTCAATCAAATAAAATTCAGCAGCCTGCATCCAATATCCAAAATTTTTATATATTTGCACCCCCTTAACAAAAGGGAAATTGAAAAACGAAATAATAATTAAATAAAAAACGAATGTTAATAGTACAAGTAAAAGAAGGTGAACCAATAGAAAAAGCACTTAAAAAATTCAAAAAGAAATTTGAAAAAACAGGTGTTGTAAAAGAATTACGTAATCGTCAGAAATTTACAAAACCATCTGTTGTTTACCGTGAAGGCAAGAAAAAAGCCGTTTACGTAAAAAAGATGTATCAGGCTTTAGAAGCTTAATTTTTTTCTGAATAATATTTCCAAAAAGAGGAAGTATTTAATTGTTTGTTTAACTTTACGGAGTTATTAAAAATGGATAATTAGATATTTCCTCTTTTTTTATGGAATTAACGGTAATTAAAGATGGTTTTATACAATACCTGCAATTTGAAAAAAGGTTTTCAAATCATACCCTTGTGGCTTATACAAATGATTTAGCCCAATTTATTACCTTCCTCGAAAAGACTTACGAAATAAAATCCATTGAAGAAATAAATCACACTGTTGTACGTTCATGGATTGTAAGTTTAATGGAAAACAAGATTTCTCCCCGTTCTGTTAACAGAAAAATAACAACACTCAAATCGTTTTATAAATATTTGCTTCGGCAGAAAATTGTTGCCGAAAATCCAATGCTAAAAATTCAATCGCCTAAAACATCAAAGCGTTTGCCTGTTTTTGTAGAAAAGGAAAAGATGGATATGTTGCTCGATGTTGTTGACTTTGGTGAGGATGAAGAAGGGCAAAGGAATAAATTAATAATTGAACTTTTTTATGCAACAGGTATGCGTTTATCAGAGTTAATAAATCTCAAAGAAGCAAATATTGATTTCCATCAATGCCAAATGAAGGTACTTGGAAAACGAAACAAAGAACGTATTATTCCTTTTAATAAAGAAATAAAAGCAACCATTGAAAGTTACATAAAAACTAAAAGGGATTTACCGAATGAATTTTTATTTGAAACTAAAAAAGGTAAACGACTTACAGAAGAAACTGTTTATGGAGTAGTTCGCAGTTATCTTTCACTTGTAACCACAATAGATAAAAAGAGTCCGCATGTGCTGCGCCATACTTTTGCAACTCACATGCTTAATAATGGTGCGGATTTGAATGCTATAAAAGAATTACTTGGTCATGCAAACCTTTCAGCAACGCAAGTATATACGCATAACACTGTTGAGAAATTAAAAAGTATTCATAAACAAGCGCACCCAAAAGCGTAAGATTTATGATTATACCAGAATTATTGCTTAAATATTAAAATTTTATTTAGGTTCTTTTTAATAATAAATTATATACATTTGTAATACATAATAGGTCATTAGTAAATAGTTTATATATGAAACAATTTCAAAACACCTTAGCATTAGTTCTTCTTATTTCTTTAACTGCTCAAGAAATAAAAGGACAACGAACACATTCTGTTAAAGATATATTTTACCTATTACCGGATACTGTTTTCACTTCTATACATCAATTAAATTTTGCAACCAAAGATTCATTTCCAATTAAGGAAAGAGATATTATGATTGAAAACTTTGATGCAAAAAAGAAAACATTTACAGCTAAAGATCCTCGTTTTCATATTGCTTCAATAAACGAAAAGAATAATCTACTGACTGCCTCCAATGGTGATTTAAGTTTTAATGTTAAACTTTGGTCGTTGTCAAATAATGAGACTTTAATAGCAGTGGATGGATATTATAAAGAAGATATGTATTCACAAACCATTAAATTTTATAATTATAAAGGAGGGAAAATTACTTCAGTAAATGCGTTACCCGAATCATTTCCAGTCAGTTTGTTTTTTGAGACAGAATACGTTAAAAAGAAAGGTTTAAACCCCTCCCTTGACACTCCTGACTTATATATAGTATTCTCAAAAACAGGAGGGGATGAATTGCAGGTAGGTGTTCAGAAGGAATCTTTCGATGAACAAATAGTAGGTCCCAAAGCACCCATGGCACAACTTGCATATACAAAAATTAAACGCCCCGATGTAATTCTTAATCTTCATGAAGGAAAATTTGTAATTACCAAATAGTTTACCAACACTAATTATTCTTACTTTTGGGAAAATAGTTTATTCCTCTTTTATAGAAAGACAAGTTATATTTATTTCTTATAAATAAATTAAAATAATATGAGTACTAGAAGTATTAAAAAAGTTGCGATACTTGGCTCCGGAGTTATGGGAAGCCGTATTGCATGCCACTTTGCCAACATTGGAGTAGAAGTAATTCTGCTTGACATTGTTCCGAAAGATGCTGCGGCAGATAAAAAATCGAGAAACAAAATAGTGGATGATGCGCTTGCATTTGCACTGAAATCAAACCCTTCGCCAATTTATCGCAAAGCTTTCGCAAAGCGAATAACTACAGGTAACTTTGATGACAACATGAAAGATATTGCCTCTTGCGACTGGATTATTGAAGTGGTGATTGAGCGACTGGACATTAAAAAACTGGTGTTTGATAAGGTAGAACAATATCGCAAACCGGGAACGCTGATTACTTCCAACACTTCCGGAATCCCTATTCATCTGATGAATGAAGGGCGCAGCGAAGATTTCCAGAAACATTTCTGCGGCTCGCATTTCTTTAATCCTCCAAGGTATTTACGTCTGCTAGAAATAATTCCTACACCAAAAACTTCTCCTGAAGTAATTGACTTTTTGATGCATTATGGAGAATTATATTTGGGCAAAACAACAGTGCTTTGCAAAGATACACCTGCATTTATTGCTAATAGAATTGGGGTGTTCGGCATCATGAGTTTATTTCATTTAGTAGAAAAAATGGGCTTGACCATTGATGAAGTAGATAAATTGACAGGTCCTGTTTTAGGTCGTCCTAAGTCGGCAACCTTCCGTACCTGCGACGTTGTAGGGTTAGATACACTGGTGCATGTTGCCAATGGAGTAGCTGCAAGTTGCCCGAATGACGAAGCGATAGAATCATTTAAAATACCGGGCTTTATTGCGAAGATGGTAGAAAATAAATGGCTTGGAAGCAAGACAGAACAAGGGTTTTTTAAGAAAGTAAAAGGAGCAGGAGGGAAGAGCGAAATACATTCGATGGATTTAAAAACGCTGGAATATAAAGCATCTGTAAAAGCGAAATTTGCAACACTTGAATTAACCAAGACCATTGATAATTTGCGTGATCGCATGAAAGTGCTGATAACAGGCAAAGATAAAGCAGGTGATTTTTATCGTGCTTCTTTCTATGGTTTGTTTGCTTACGTTAGTAATCGTATTCCTGAAATAACTGATGAATTATTTAAGATAGATGCTGCAATGAATGCAGGTTTCGCTTGGGAACTAGGACCATTTGAAGCATGGGATTCTCTTGGTGTTGCCGAAACTGTTAAGGCAATGGAAGCTGCCGGCAACAAGCCTGCACAATGGATTTATGATATGCTTGCTTCGGGTGCTACAGTTTTTTATAAAGTAGAAGACGGCAGTAAAAAGTATTATGATATCCCTTCCAAATCATATAAAACAATACCTGGAACCGAATCATTTATTCTGCTTGATAACATTAGAGGAAATAAAACAGTTTGGAAAAACAGTGGCGCTGTAGTTACTGATATCGGTGATGGAATATTGAATCTGGAGTGGAATACAAAAATGAATTCAATAGGTGCTGAAGTAATTGAAGGAATAAATAAAGCAATTGATATAGCTGAAAAAGATTTTCAGGGATTGGTTATTTCCAATGAAGGAGCCAATTTCAGTGCAGGTGCAAATGTGGGAATGATATTTATGATGGCTGTGGAACAGGAATATGATGAATTGAATTTCGCTATTAAAACATTTCAGAATACAATGATGCGTGTTCGTTATTCAAGTATTCCGGTAGTGGTTGCCCCTCACAACATGGCGTTAGGCGGTGCTTGCGAAATGAGTTTACATTCTGATAAAGTGGTTGCACATGCAGAAACATATATGGGACTTGTTGAATTTGGAGTTGGATTAATTCCCGGAGGTGGCGGAACTAAAGAGTTTGCAGTACGTCTGTCAGATGAACTACAGGAAGGAGATATTGAATTAAATAATTTCAGAGATCGTTTTTTAACCATTGGACAAGCTAAAATATCAACATCTGCTTATGAAGCATTTGATTTGGGATATTTAAGAAAAGGAAAAGATATTGTAGTAGTATCCCGCAATCGTTTATTATCAGAAGCGAAAGCTGAATGTATTGAACTGGCGAAAGAAGGTTATACAAAACCAATTATGCGAAAAGATATTCGTGTGCTTGGGAAACAGGCATTAGGCTTGGCTTATCTTGGTGCTAATTCGATGCAGGTAGGAAATTACATAAGTGAACATGATGTGAAAATATCACAGAAATTAGCATGGGTGCTTTGTGGCGGCGACTTATCAGCACCTACTTTAGTGAGCGAACAATATCTGTTGGATTTAGAAAGAGAAGCTTTCTTATCATTATGTGGAGAACGCAAAACACTTGAGCGTTTGCAGTCAATTATATCAGGTGGTAAAATATTAAGAAACTAAAATAGTATGGACGCATATATAGTAGCAGGTTTTCGTACAGCCGTTGGCAAAGCCACAAGAGGCGGATTTCGTTTTACACGTCCCGATGATTTAGCATCGGATGTTATCAAACATTTGATGGCATCGGTACCTAATATTTCTCACGAACAGGTGGATGATTTGATAGTTGGAAATGCAATGCCTGAAGCAGAACAGGGATTAAATATGGGGCGATTAATTTCGCTGATGGCATTTAATACCGATAAAGTTTCGGGAGTAACAGTTAATAGATATTGTGCTTCGGGGCTTGAAACCATTTCAATTGCTTCAGCAAAAGTACATGCAGGAATGGCGGATTGTATTATTGCCGGCGGTGCTGAAAGTATGAGTTTGATTCCGATGGGAGGCTGGAGAATTGTGCCTCATGCCGGTGTTGCTCTTGCACATCCTGACCATTATTGGGGAATGGGATTGACAGCAGAAGCTGTTGCGAAAGAATATAAAGTGAGCCGTGAAGATCAGGATGCGTTTTCATTTAACTCGCATCAAAAGGCAATAAAAGCAATAAAGGAAGGGAAATTTAAAGAAGAAATTGTTCCGATAAAAGTTACGGAAACTTATGTTGATGAAAACGAGAAAAAGAAGACCCGAGATTTTATTGTTGATACCGATGAAGGTCCGAGGGCAGATACAACACTGGATGCGCTCGCGAAATTGAAACCTGTATTTGATGCGACTGGAAGTGTAACTGCAGGTAATTCGTCGCAGACAAGTGATGGTGCTGCGTTTGTAATGGTGGTTTCAGAAAAGTTTTTGAAAGAGAATAATTTAAAGCCGATTGCACGTATGGTTAGCTTTGCAGCAGCAGGTGTTCCGCCTCGTATTATGGGAATTGGTCCTGTAGCGGCTATTCCGAAGGCATTGAAACTTGCTGGAATGAATTTGAATCAAATTGATTTGATAGAATTGAATGAAGCTTTTGCTTCGCAATCGTTGGCTGTTTGCAGAGAATTAAATTTGAATCAGGAGATTGTAAATGTTAATGGCGGTGCTATTTCTCTTGGACACCCATTAGGTTGTACGGGTGCTAAATTGTCTGTTCAATTATTTAATGAGTTGAGAAGACAAAATAAAAAGTATGGAATTGTAAGTATGTGTGTGGGCACAGGGCAAGGTGCTGCCGGGATTTTTGAATTGTTGAATTGATTTTATTGAACAAAAAAGATGGCTACCGAAGAAAAATCTTTCTTTGAAAAATTAAAACACTGGCTGAGAAATTCCATTACAGTAAAATTATTTTCAATTGGGATTATTATTTTGTTGTTGCTTATTCCTGCTTTTATGATTGAAAGCGTGATAAGAGATCGGCAATATACAAGTGAAAGCACAGTGAATGAAGTAGGTTCGAAATGGGGACTTGAGCAGACGATTACCGGTCCGGTAATTACGGTGCCTTATACTACAGTGGTGAAAGATGAAAAAAATAATTCGATTACTGTTACTCAATATGCTCATTTTCTTCCTGAAAAATTAAATGTTAAAGGAACAGCTTCAACAGAAAATCGCCATAGGGGCATATATGAAGTGGTGGTATATAAGTCGAAACTGAATTTCAGTGGTTCATTTTTGTTGCCGAAAATGGAGGAATTGAATATTGATTCGCGCAATATTCTTTGGAATGATGCGTATGTTGAGATCGGAATTTCGGATATGAAAGGCATTAACGAAAACATTGAATTGAAATTAAATGATGCCAAATACCTTATGAATCCAGGCATTTCAAGTGCCGACATCGTTGCTTCAGGTGTGAGTACAAAAATAAAACTGACAGATTCATCACGACAATTTACTTATAATTTTGATTTGAATTTGAATGGCAGCAGGATGTTATATTTTGTTCCACTTGGCAAAGAAAATAATATTGAGCTTACTTCTGCCTACCCTACTCCAAGCTTCGACGGCAGTTTTATTCCTGATACACGCGAGGTGAGTGATAAAGGGTTTAATGCGAAATGGAAAGTGTTGCATCTTAATCGTAATTATCCTCAACAATGGACTTCCAATAAATTTAATGTTACATCATCTGCTTTTGGTGTTAATTTTTTGGTTGCTGTTGATCATTATTTAAAAGCTACACGTGCTGCAAAGTATGCGATATTAATTATTGCATTGACTTTTATGGGATTCTTTTTTGTTGAAATAATAAATAAAACAAGAATTCATCCTTTCCAATATATCCTTGTAGGGCTTGCCATTTGTATCTTTTACGCATTACTTCTTGCTTTTTCTGAACATATTGGATTTAACTATGCATACATTCTTTCTTCCATTTTAGTACTTGGTGCTATTGCATATTATTCTAAATATATGTTTGCAAATACGCGGACAACATTGTTACTAAGTTCGGTACTTGTAATTATTTATGGATTTATTTATGTGATTATTCAATTGGAAGATTATGCATTATTGATGGGCAGTATAGGCTTATTCATTGTGCTATTAGTAACAATGCATTTATCAAGAAAAATTAAATTTTATAACGATTAAATTAAATAATTTATGAGCACATCAACAAAAGGAGGAGAATTCCTTATCAAAGAAACAGAAGCAAAAGACGTTTTTATTCCTGAAGAATGGAACGAAGAACAACAAATGATTGCACAAACGTGCCATGATTTTTTGGAACAAAATGTATGGAATAGTCTTGATCGCATTGATGCACAGGAAGTAGGACTTATGCCTGGATTATTAAACAAGGCAGGAGAGCTAGGTCTTTTGGGAGTTTCGGTGCCAGAAGAATATGGCGGATTTGGAAAAGATTTTACAACATCCATGTTAGTTACAGAAATTCTTGGAGCAGGACATTCCTTTGCTGTGGCTGTTTCGGCACATACTGGAATTGGAACATTGCCAATATTATATTATGGTAATGCAGAACAAAAAGCAAAATACATTCCTAAACTAGCTAGTGGTGAGTGGAAAGCCTGTTATTGTTTGACAGAACCTAGTTCAGGGTCGGATGCTAATTCGGGAAAAACAAAAGCAACATTAACTCCAGATGGGAAACATTATATATTGAATGGACAAAAGATGTGGATAACAAATGGAGGTTTCGCTGATGTTTTCACTGTGTTTGCAAAGATTGATGATGATGCAAATCTTTCAGCATTTATTGTTGAGAAATCTTTTGGAGGAATTTCATTGAATCCGGAAGAACATAAAATGGGAATTAAAGGAAGTTCTACACGTCAGGTATTTTTTAATGATTGCAAAGTTCCTGTAGAAAATCTTTTATCAGAAAGACAAAATGGATTTAAAATAGCAGTTAATATTTTGAATCTTGGCCGTATAAAACTTGCCGGTGCGGCGATTGGTGGAAGTAAAGTAACTGTAACAAAGGCGGTAGAATACGCAAATGAACGCCAGCAATTTGGAAGACCTATTTCTAAATATGGTGCCATTCGTTATAAATTGGCAGAGCAGGCAACACGTATTTATGCTGCTGAATCAGCTATATACAGAGCAAGTCAGAACGTGGAAGATGCAACAAAAGCCTTGATTGAAGGCGGAATGGATGTGGCTAAGGCAAAATTAAAAGGTGTAGAACAGTTTGCTGTGGAAGCTGCTATTGTGAAAGTACACGGCTCGGAAGTGCTGGATTATGTGGTGGATGAAGGCGTACAGATTTATGGCGGAATGGGATATAGTGCCGAAGCGCCTATGGATAGAGCATATCGTGATGCCCGTATCAACAGAATATTTGAAGGAACAAATGAAATCAATCGTATGCTTATAATGGATATGATGTTGAAACGTGCTATGAAAGGAGAGTTGGACTTGATGGGACCTGCACAAAAAGTGGCTGCAGAACTATTGAGTATTCCAAGTTTTGATTCTCCTGATGAAACACTTTTTGCTAAAGAGAAAGGTTATATTGCTAATTTCAAAAAAGCAATATTAATGGTTGCAGGTGCTGCTGTTCAAAAGCTGATGCAACAGTTGGCTAAGGAACAGGAAGTGTTGATGAGCGTGGCAGATATGATGATTGAATTGTATTTGAGCGAATCTGTTCTATTACGTGTGGAGAAATTAGCAAGTATTCGCGGAGAGGAAGCGTGCAAGGAACAGATTGCGATGATGAGAGTGTATCTTAATGATGCCGCTGATAACATTCACAAATCAGGTAAGGAATCAATTAATTATTTTGCCAGCGGTGATGAGCAAAGAGTGATGCTGACAGGATTAAAACGATTTACAAAAGTAGATGCGTTTAATTCCGTTGAAGCACGCAGGTTGGTTTCTGCAAAATTGATTGCTGAAAATAAATATTGTTTCTAGAAATAATTCTACTGAATCCCTTCTCCGAACGAGAAGGGATTTTTTTATAATGGATATTCATAAAGCATTTTACTCTTCTCCTATTGGAATCATTGAAATTACAGGCAATGAAGAAGGACTTGCCACTCTTTATTTTGTTGACGATAAAAAGAAATCGTCCGCAAAAATTCATCCTTCATTAATGGATTGTATTCAGCAGCTGGAGGAATATTTCAGCAGCAGTCGTAAGGAATTTGATTTGAAATTAAATCCCGAAGGAACTGAATTCAGGAAAAGAGTGTGGGCATATCTTATCAAAATTCCTTATGGGAAAACCAAGTCCTACTTGGATATTGCAAAACAAATGGGTGATGCAAATGCCAACCGTGCAGTAGGAAATGCGAATGCCAAGAATCCTATTTCTATTATTGTTCCATGCCATCGGGTAATTGGAAATTGTGGCGACCTTGTTGGCTATGGTGGTGGTTTATGGCGAAAAGAATGGTTACTTAATCACGAAAATAGTGTTGTGTTTGGCAAACAGACGGCGTTATTTTAAACCTAATAGAGGATGTTCATTCGTCATTGGTAATTAGTTTATTAGTCTGTGTAATAAAAAAAGTCCCGAAGCAATTCGGGACTTTTTTAGAATTTAGATATTAGAATTTCTCTTATATAATAGGACTTGCAATGATTGCTGAATATTCACCATCACCTGAATCGTTGCTGAAACAAACTGCTGCATAAGCAATCATCCCGACCTGACTTAATGAAAACGGAATATCAAAATTCATCGAACGTACTTCATCCCAATTTTGCAACAAATCAAGAGTTGGAACAGGAGCATCCGATTTTAGAACAAGTAATTTAATTTAGTTCATTTTTTGATGATTCTATTGATATTTTGTCGCCCATTATTTTTCCAATATTTTGGTTGGAATTTCCCACCAAACCCCAAAATCCGTTTTTTAAAATGAAAAGTCGAGCATTTGACTTTAATGGTCACTCCATTAAAGTCAAATGCTCGACTTTTAGTTTTAAAGTTCATCCATTTAAAGTTAAAAAATGTTTTTTAACTTTAAATGTCACACTTTTAGTTTTAAATGCCTATGCCTTTAGTTTTAAATGTTACACCATTAAAGTTAAATGTGCAACTTTTAACTTTAAATTCCATTCATTTAAACCTAAATGAAGTTTTTTTAGTTTCAAATACTTTTCTTTTAGTTTTAAATGGAAACTATTTCACTTTAAATGAAATATATTTAGAGCCAAAGGAGGTTTTTGAGGTTTTAATAGGGTTTCAGAGGTTTTGGGGTAAAAAACAGGGTGTTTTTAGAGGGAAAATAGGGGAAATGAAAGAGCATTTCTCTGCATCATTGAGGGAAATATTCGGGAAGTTTTTTTCTACTCGATTCTCAGGAGGGTCATTTTGGGTTTTTGGAGGAGGAAACTTGGTTTCGGGTTTCGTATCTTAATATATAAGGAGAAGAAAAGGGCAGGAGTAAAGATTATAAGTATAAGAAATAGTAATAGATTTAAGCGTAAGTTTGTACTATTATTAAATCAAGACTACACAAAAAACGAAACAACTCTATTTGATAATTAATATATTATGAGGATGGAACTTCGTGAATATGTAAGTTATCAGTAATGCTGGGGGACGTGCTAACTTGAAACAGACGAACAGAATATTGCGAATGAGTAACAGACATTTTCTTTTCTTAATTGTGCTTTTTGTTGCTTGCAAACAACCTTGCCGACAAACGAAAACTACGGTGGCTTGTGAAGGGTGTGATACTATGACTTTAATAAAATATTTTCCTGACTGCAAAGATTCTTTAAAGTTTATAGATAGTGTTTTTGAAAAAAAACATTTGTGTTATACAGGGAAAGTTGAGTATAGAAAAAGAACTGGAGAATGGGTTTGGTTTGATACTACTGGTAAAGAAAAGCTAACAATATTTTATGACCACGACAAGGAACTAAAAAGAATAGAAAATGAATATAACTTTACGAGGGAAATTGTCAAACTAAATGATTCACTTGAATATTTTAAAAAAACAAATAAGAAAAACAAAATAATAGAAGAAGGACATTACCTACACAGTATACGAACAGGTGAGTGGACATTTTACGACACTATTACAGAAGAAAAAACAATTGCAAATTATATTCCGATAATGCAATGGGACAGTATTCCTGAAGACCCAAATAATCCAGGAACTATGATTGTCGCTCCATTATATGGAAATGGACTTTTGGACGGGAAATGGAAAAAGTATAATAAAGAAGGTGTACTTTTAGAAACTAAAACTTATAAGAAAGGTATTGAAACAAAAAACTAAACACCCTTGAAACACTTGACACGAAAAGAAAGCACTACTGATAATCGAGTAGGCGGCTCCGTTATCAAGCGATAACGGAGTGCACCTCTCACACCACTGTACGTGCGGGTCTCGCATACAGCGGTTCATTAAGTTGTGGAGCTACTTTTTGGTAATGTTCCAACATTGATTCATAACCTC
>CAIQBY010000124.1 GCA_903870175.1 uncultured Bacteroidota bacterium | reverse complement strand
TATTTATTCGGGATATACTATTCCGCCAAATTACGATAGCATGGTGGCAAAACTTATTACTGTGGCTCAAACCAGAGAAGAGGCGATTGCTAAAATGCATCGTGCATTGAGCGAATATGTGATTGAAGGTGTGAAAACTACTATCCCTTTTCATCTTCGCTTGATGAAAGATGAAGGCTTTATCAAAGGAAATTATACTACTAAATTTTTAGAGAGTTTTGATTTGACGGAAGAGAAACAAGCATAAAGTTTATAGTTAAAAGTTATTGAGATGCCTTCAAGGAGTAAAATCCTTGGAGGTATTTTTTTGTATGTTAACCAAGATAAAATTCACGAAACGAAAAAGATTTTGGTTGAGAAAAAGATAATTCCAGCCTTGGCTAAAACCATTCCAACTATAACTGGAAACATTCCGGCTGTAACTAAAAACATTCCAGCCATAACTGGAAACATTCCAGCCATAACTGGAAACATTCCGGCTGTAACTGGAATCATTCCAGCCATGGCTACCACCATTCCAGTTATGGCTGGAATCATGGTAGCCATCTTTGAAAAACTGTCGGCTTAAGCTAAAATGATTTGCAAATCAATCAAATAGAGATATTTTAGTTAGGATTCTAGAAATTCCGCCACCTGCCAAACACTCCAAGCGGCAATTTTGGTCCTTCTGTAGATTGAAGAAATAATTCACCGATATTCAGGTTTTCTTTGGCTTTCGATTTCAATAAATTTTCAATAATCAGTGAAGAAAAACCGAGCGAATATGCATTGAGAATCAGAAAATGTTCCGACTCGTCCAGTAAATTAAGTACGCCTTTTATCATTTCATTAATATTATCTTCGAGCTTCCATTTTTCACCATTCGGGCCATGTCCAAAAGCAGGAGGGTCGAGAATAATACCGTTGTATTTATTGCCGCGTTTTTCCTCCCGTTTAACAAATTTCAACGCATCTTCCACCACCCATCTGATGTTGGATAAATTACTCAATTCCATATTTTCCTTACTCCAGCTTACCACTTGTTTTATCGAGTCAACGTGAGTAACATCGGCACCGGCAGCCTTAGCCGCCAAGGATGCACCGCCGGTATATGCAAATAAATTAAGCACTCGCGGCACAGGAGTTTTCATCAATTTTACAGAGTCGAAAATATAATCCCAATTACTTGCCTGCTCCGGAAAAATACCGACATGTTTGAAAGAAGTAAGAGAGAGTTTAAAGTTTAAAGTTTCAAAGTTCAAAGTTTTAGAACTTTCCAACTTTGAACTTTGAACTTTATAACTTAATGTCCATCTTTCAGGCATTGCCTTCAACTTTTTCCATTCTCCGGAAGAGCTTGATTTAGAAATAAACTTAACATGAGCACGTTTTTCCCATTCGGCATTGGTCAATGTTTTGTCCCATACAGCCTGCGGTTCAGGCCGGATAGTAATATATTGCCCAAAACGCTCCAACTTCTCAAAGCCACCAACGTCAATTAATTCATAGTCTTTAAAGTTTTTCGGAGAAAGTAACTGTATCATCTAAGTATATTTTATTGAACTGCAAATGTATTAAATAAAATCGTAGCGATTGATGGCGTTAACGTCAACAAAGAAACAACTGACTTGTTGTATCAAAGAATTAGTTACCTTTATACTCCTTTTAGAAAAGTAATATAAATGTTGAAAGTAAAAGTAAATAATAAGCGCGAACATTCTATAGAATTTGAAAATGCAACTGCAGGAACTATTGATGGAACAGCGTTTTCGTGGGATGTGATAAAGGTGAAGGAAGGTAGCTTTCATATCATTAAAGATAATAAATCATATTCTGTAGAAGTAGTAAAAGCGGATATCAAGGAAAAAACATTTACTATAAGTGTGAATGGAAATAAATATCAGCTGGCTGTAAAAGATAAGTTTGATGAGCTTTTGCACAGCCTCGGATTGGATGCTATGGCTTCTAAAAAGGTGAATGAAATAAAAGCACCGATGCCCGGATTAGTTCTGGAGGTGAAGGTTAACGAAGGAGATACAGTAAAAAAAGGGGATGCAATATTGGTGCTTGAAGCAATGAAAATGGAGAACAATATTAAATCGCCGACGGACGGAATAGTGAAGAAAATAAATGTAAAGAAAGGTATGGCAGTGGAAAAGAATCAGGTATTAATTAATTTTATATAATAGTAAACAAAATGGATAACGAAAATTCACGCAGAGATTTTATTAAGAAATCGGCTGCACTTACATTAGGCGCTATTGCTGCAACAGCAGTGGTTAACAAAACTCTTGCAGCTACAGAGTTTATTGAAAAGGAAATATTGGCTGATGGCGCAGTGAAGTTCAATCTTCCTAAATTGCCTTATGAATATGATGCTTTGGAGCCTCATATAGATAAGTTGACAATGGAAATACATCATGACAAACATCATCAGGCGTATGTAACTAATTTGAACAAAGCCCTTGAAACCATTGATCCTAATGTGTTGAAGAACATTTCTTCATTGGATGATATCTTCGGAATGATGGATAAAATGCCGGTTGCAGTTCGTAATAATGCAGGCGGACACAGTAATCATTCTTTGTTCTGGACATTGATGAAACCTCATGGCGGCGGCATTCCTACTGATAAATTAGCAGAAGCAATAAATGCTACTTATGGTTCTTTTGAAGAATTTAAAAAACAATTTGCCGATGCCGCGATGAAACGGTTCGGCTCAGGATGGGCATGGTTAGTGGTTAATAAAGGAAAACTTTCTATCGGTTCCACTGCCAATCAGGATAATCCTTCCATGCACTTGGATGCTCTTGAAATAAAAGGAACACCTGTACTTGCTTTGGATGTGTGGGAACATGCTTATTATCTGAAGAATCAAAACAGAAGAGCAGATTACATTAATTCATTCTGGAATGTGGTAAACTGGGAAACAGCAAATAATTTATTTACAAGCGCAAAATAAAAACAAATCATGAAAAAACAATTTATAGTATTAAGCTCAATGCTTATACTGGCAACATCTACAATTGTTAGCTGCGGAGGCGGAGATAAAAAGGCAGATAAAAAAGAGGAAGTAAAAACAGATGTTTACACCTGCCCGATGAAATGTAATAATGGACAAACATACGACAAGCCGGGCAAATGCCCTGAGTGCGGAATGGAATTGGAAAAAGTAACAAAATCATAAGCAAATAATATGTCAGAAACAGCAACAGTAAATACTTTCGGAATAGAAGAAGTATTAAAGAAATTAGGTATTAAAAAAATTAATTACGGAGCTTCCACAGGTACCAATCATATCAATACAACAGGAGCAAAGCTTGATTCATTTTCTCCGGTTGACGGGCAGTTTATTGGTCGAATAAATATTGCAACACCTGCAGATTATGAGCATGTGATGAAAACTGCAGAGGAAGCTTTTAAAGTTTGGCGATTAACTCCTGCTCCAAAACGCGGAGAAATAGTACGTCAGATTGGTGATAAATTAAGAGAATATAAAGAGCCGTTGGGTAAACTTGTTTCGTATGAAATGGGAAAAAGTTTGCAGGAAGGACTTGGTGAAGTACAGGAAATGATTGACATCTGTGATTTCGCTGTAGGACTTTCCCGGCAGTTATATGGTTTGACAATGCACAGCGAACGCCCTATGCATCGTATGTACGAGCAATGGCATCCATTGGGAATTGTAGGAATTATATCTGCATTTAATTTCCCCGTTGCAGTATGGAGCTGGAATGCTGCATTAGCTTGGGTTTGTGGAGATGTTTGTGTTTGGAAACCAAGTTCTAAAACTGCATTATGTGCTATCGCATGTCAGAATATTATTTCGGAAGTATTGAAGAAAAACAATGTTCCAGAAGGTGTAAGTTGTGTGCTGGTTGGTAATCCTGTCGGTGATTTAATGAACAATGATAAACGTGTTCCTATGATTTCTTTCACTGGTTCTACACGCATTGGAAAAGTAGTAGCAGCTGCTACTGCTCAGCGTTTTGGAAGAAGCATTCTTGAATTGGGAGGTAACAATGCAATCATCGTTTCCGAACATGCCGATTTAAAAATGGTATTGACAGGTGCTGTGTTTGGCGCTGTGGGTACAGCAGGACAGAGATGTACTTCAACGCGAAGATTGATTATTCATGAAAGTATTTATGATAAAACAATTGATGTTCTTAAAAAAGCGTATGGTCAGTTGAAGATAGGAAACCCTTTGGATTCAGCTAATCACGTAGGTCCGTTGATTGATATGAAAGCCGTTGAAGATTATTTGAATGCGATAGAAAAAGCTAAAAAGGAAGGTGGTAAAATGATTGTAGAAGGCGGTGTTCTTTCCGGTGAGAGTTACGAAAGCGGTTGTTATGTTAAACCTTGCATCATTGAAGCGAAAAATTCATATCATATTGTTCAGGAAGAAACTTTTGCTCCGATTCTATATGTTATGAAATATAAAACAATAGAAGAAGCAATCGCAATGCAGAATGATGTTCCGCAAGGTTTGTCATCTTCTATCTTCACTAATAATATGCGTGAAATGGAATTATTCCTTTCTCAGGCAGGTTCCGATTGCGGTATTGCAAATGTAAACATTGGTACTTCCGGCGCTGAAATTGGTGGTGCATTTGGAGGTGAAAAAGAAACAGGTGGAGGTCGTGAGTCTGGCTCTGATGCATGGAAATCATATATGCGAAGACAAACCAACACCATTAATTATGGTTCTCAATTGCCATTGGCACAAGGAATTAATTTTAATTTATAGATGATTAAAACAATTAATGTATTTAAAAGCGGAGCAATTGTAATTGCTTCGCTTTTATTTTTTAATAATAGCATAGCTCAAAGTAAGCTAAGAACAGGTGATTGGAGAGGTTTATTAAAACTTAATGATTCTACTCAATTACCTTTTAACTTTGAAGTGAAATACGATTTGGATATTTATTCGGTGGTATTTTCTAACGCAGAAGAGAAAATAATAGCCAACGAAATTGCAATAAAAGGCGATTCTGTATTTATTAAAATGCCTGTATTTGATTCTGAATTCAAGTGTAAAAGTTATGGTGATTCTTTAAAAGGAGTTTGGATTAATCATGCGAGGAAAGAAAAAAATGTACTTCCCTTTATAGCATATTATGGAAATAAAAACAGATTTATTATAAAGAACTGGACAAACTATGAGCCTGTAGTTACTGGCAAATGGGAAGTTGAATTTGAGCCTGGAACTTCTGATAGTTATAAAGCTATAGGCGATTTCAAACAATTAAATGTAAAAAACGATAGTAAACTTACAGGTACATTTTCTACCGAGGCGGGTGATTATCGTTATCTGGAAGGTGTTATGGCAAATAGTGATTTCTATCTTTCCTGTTTTGATGGTGCTCATGCTTTTTTATTTAAAGCAAAACTCAAAGGAGATAATTTAATTAATGGTCATTTTTATTCAGGGGCACATGGGCACGAAACATGGATAGCCAAACGGAATGAGAAGTTTCAATTGAGGAATCCCGATTCATTAACGTATCTGAAAAAGGGATATAATAAAGTTGATTTTTCGTTTAAGAATCTGGAAGGAAAGCAAATTTCATTATCGGATACTAAATACAAAAATAAAGTTGTCATAATTCAATTGATGGGTACATGGTGCCCCAATTGTATGGATGAAACAAAGTTTCTTGCTCCATTTTATGATAATTATAAATCAAAAGGATTGGAAATTATTGGGCTTGCCTTTGAGCGTACTGATGATTTTAATAAAGCAGTTTCCAATGTAAGCCGATTGAAAGCAAAGTTTCAGGTTAATTATGATTTATTAATTACCATGAAAACAGGTGCGCAACAAGCATCCGAAGCATTGCCGATGCTTAATAAAGTAATGGCTTTTCCGACAACTATTTATATTGATAAAAAAGGTGTTGTAAGAAAGATATATACCGGCTATTATGGACCTGCCACAGGAGAAAGCTACGTTAAACAGGAAAAGGAAACGAAAGATTTTGTAAAGAAATTATTGGAAGAATAATCAGATGTTGGAATAATTTATAATTCCAAAGCAATACAGGCTACTTCCGCTGCTAATTGTTCTGCACGTTTTTTAGAAAAATGCTGGGCACTTCCCAATATTTTATCATCAACAATTAATTGTATTGTAAATAATTTGTCACTGACAGCGTTACCGTCAACGGCAGTTTCAAAGCGGTAGTCTTTTTTTTCCTTCTGAGCCCACTCTATAAATTTACTTTTAAAATCCACTTCCTTCGTTTCCACCTCATCCATATCTATATGAACATTAATAATACGGGTAAGTAAAAACTGCTGGGCAAATTCAAATCCTTTATCCAAATAAATAGCGCCAATCAAAGCTTCGTACGCATCACCATTTATTGAACTTGGCATGGCATTGCGTTCCTTACCGGCTTCAATAAAACTTCTTAACCCAAGTTTATTTGCAATACTATTATGCTGATTTCGACTCACCATTTTCGAGCGCATCTTGGTCAAAAACCCTTCATCTTTAAAAGGAAATTTCTTAAAAAGATAATCTGCTACCACCGTTCCAATCACTGAATCACCTAGAAATTCAAGGCGTTCATTGCTGTCTTTTATTCCATCTTTAATATGACTGGCAGCCGAACTGTGTCGGAAAGCAGATTTATACAAAGCAATATTACCAGGATAAAATCCTAATATATTTCGTAACGATTGATGAAGTTTTTTGTCTTGGGAAAAATGTACTCTTAAAGGCTTTGAGAAGATTGGCAAGCAGGGAAACTAAGCTATGTATTTTTTTACAATCACTGAAGCGTTGTGACCACCAAAACCAAATGTATTGCTGAGTGCAGCACGTACCACTCTTTTTTGAGCAGAGCCAAATGTAAAATTCAATTTATTATCCAAAGCAGGGTCGTCAGTAAAATGATTTATCGTAGGAGGAATAATATCGTTTTTTACGGCAAGTATTGCGGCCATGGCTTCAATAGCACCGGCAGCGCCAAGTAAATGCCCTGTCATCGATTTAGTAGAACTAATATTTAATTTATAAGCATTTTCGCCAAACACAGAAATAATGGCTTTTGTTTCGGCTACATCTCCAAGTGGTGTAGAAGTACCGTGAACATTCACATAATCTATTTCATCAGGATTCATTTCGGCGTCCTGCAAAGCAATTCGCATTACATTACGGGCACCAAGTCCTTCAGGATGAGGAGCTGTAATATGATTAGCATCGGCAGTCATTCCCCCGCCTACAACTTCCGCATATATTTTAGCGCCACGTTTTAAAGCGTGTTCTAGTTCTTCCAGAATCAAAGCACCTGCTCCTTCTCCTAATACAAAACCATCTCTGTCCAAATCAAATGGACGGGAAGCTGTCGCTGGAGAATCATTTCTGGTTGAAAGTGCATGCATCGCATTAAATCCGCCAACACCTGCTTCACAAACTGCAGCTTCTGAACCTCCTGCAACAATAATATCTGCTTTTCCTAACTTGATATAAGTAGCGGCATCAATTAATGAATTAGTGGAGGAAGCACAAGCAGATACTGTAGTAAAATTTGGACCACGCATACCAAATCGAATTGAAATATGGCCGGAACAGATATCAGCAATCATTTTAGGAATGAAGAATGGATTGAAGCGAGGCGTACCATCACCTCTCTCAAAATTAAAACACTCGTCCTGGAATGTTTGTAATCCACCAATCCCAGAACCCCAAATTACTCCTGCTCTATCAGGATCAAAAGCATTTTCGCCATCCAATCCGGCATCTTTTACCGCCTGGATAGCAGAACACAATCCATATTGAGAAAACGGATCGAGTTTTCGAGCCTCTTTTCTGTCTAAATAATCTTCCGGATTAAACCCTTTTACCTCACAGGCAAATTGGGTTTTGAACTTTGAAGCGTCAAAACGAGTAATAGGCGCAGCTCCGCTTACACCATTGATAAGATTGTTCCAATAATCTGTAACATTATTACCAAGAGGCGTGATAGCACCAAGACCTGTAACTACTACTCGTCTTAACTTCATTAAATAAAACTTTTGGAATTATTTTGCGTTAGCTTCAATGTAAGAAATTGCTTCTCCAACTGTACCGATTTTTTCAGCTTGGTCATCCGGAATAGCAATGTTGAATTCTTTTTCAAACTCCATTATCAACTCTACAGTATCTAATGAGTCTGCACCTAAATCATTTGTAAAGCTAGCTGTTAGGGTCACTTCTTTCTCGTCTACGCCTAGTTTATCAACGATGATAGCTTTTACTTTTGTTGCAATATCTGACATTTTAAAATGTTTATTTGGTTAATTCGGGTGCAAAGATAGACTTATGTATAGAATAACAAAAAAAAATGTTCATTTATTAATTAATAAATAATAGAAGCACTCTTATTTTTTATTAAAAGTCAATAACTTATGCACTTGAATAGCCTATTAAGAATGATTATTATTTAACATATATGGTATTAAAAGCTAATTTTGCCAAATGAAAACGAAAAATATTGCCATTTTTGCCTCAGGAGAAGGAACAAATGCCCAAAATATTATTGATTATTTCAAAACGTCAGATACAATTAATATAGCCCTTATTGTTTCCAATAAATCAACTGCCAATGTTTTGAATCGTGCAAAACAAGCTAATATTTCTACACTCCTTATTAATAGAGCAGACTTTTATGAAACCGATACAATAATCAATCAACTAAAAACTTTTAATATTGATTTTATAGTGCTTGCCGGTTTTCTGTGGATGATACCAGAGCGTTTAATAAAAGCTTTTCCTGATAAAATAATTAATATTCATCCGGCATTACTTCCTAAATATGGAGGAAAAGGAATGTACGGAATGAAAGTTCATCAGGCAGTTGTTGAAGCAAAGGAAAAAGAAAGCGGTATTTCCATTCATTATGTGAACGAACATTATGATGAAGGGAAAATAATATCACAGCACCGTTGTACTATTTCCGAAAATGAAACAGCGGAAACATTGGCAAGCAAAATCCATAATTTGGAATATGAATTCTTTCCTAAAATAATAGAACAAGTACTTTTAAAGACGTAAATCAGTAACAATAGTTATCCGTACAAAATGAACTATAAGGAAATTCTAACCATCACAATGATTCTATTTGCAGTGATAGATGTTGCCGGCTCATTGCCTGTTCTGCTTGACTTGCAAAGCAAACATGGGAAAATACAAGCTGGAAAAGCAACATTGGTTTCAGGAATAATAATGATTGGATTTATGTTTCTTGGTGAGCAGATTCTTAATATCATCGGCATTGATGTCAGTTCATTTGCGATTGCCGGTTCGTTTATTATTTTCTTCTTAGCTCTCGAAATGATTTTAGGAGTTAAGTTTTATAAAGACGACTCAGCGACTACAGCATCTATTGTACCTATTGCTTTTCCGCTAATTGCAGGAACAGGAACTTTAACCACTTTACTTTCCATAAGAGCCGAATATAAAATTGAGAATATAATAATTGCCATACTTATTAATCTTGTTTTTGTTTACCTGGTTTTGCGTAATACTTATCGTTTGGAAAAAATATTGGGAGTAGGCGGGATTAATATTTTAAGAAAAGTATTTGGAGTTATCTTACTGGCAATAGCCGTTAAACTATTTAGAACTCACGCAGGAATATGATTTCAATTTATACTGATGGTGCATCAAAAGGCAACCCCGGACCCGGAGGCTATGGAGTTGTAATGCTTTACGGGGCATTACGAAAGGAAATTTCAGAGGGTTTTCGCTTGACAACTAATAACAGAATGGAATTATTATCAGTTATTGTTGCTCTTGAAGCCTTGAAAAAAGAAGGAACTGCTGTTACTATTTATTCCGACAGTAAATATGTGGTTGATTCTGTTGAGAAAAAATGGGTTTTCGGTTGGGAGAAAAAACATTTTAAAGATAAAAAGAATCCTGATTTATGGATTCGTTTTTTACGTTCTTTCCGAAAACATACCGTAAAATTTGTCTGGGTAAAAGGGCATGCTTCCAACAAAGAAAATAACCGTTGTGATGAATTGGCTGTGGAAGCTGCACTTGGCAAAAATTTAAAAGCAGATCATTGGTTCGAAGAAGAACGGAAAAAAGAGAGTGCTAATTTACTTTAGATAATTCTTACTATAAACATCCTGTCCGTCCACCATCCACAGGCACATTTATTCCTGTAATATAAGCCGCAGCTGGCGAAGCCAAAAAAGCTACTGCATTTGCAACTTCAGAAGCATCAGCAAATCTTCCCATCGGAATTTCCTTTATCATTTCATCCTGCACTTCGTCAATTGTTTTGCTTTTATTTTTCGAATTGTTTTCAATTATAGTTTGCAGTCTTCCAGTCAGTGTTGCGCCAGGAAGTACATTGTTTACAGTAATTCCATCAGCTGCTACTTCGGTAGCCAATGTTTTGCTCCAGTTGGCAACTGCAGTACGAATAGTATTTGAAACACCTAAATTCTTCAATGGCATTTTCACAGAAGTGCTTATTATATTGACAATTCGCCCGTATTTTTCTTTTTTCATACCACCAAGTAATGCCTGAACTAAAATATGATTACATACCAAATGATTATTAAATGCTTGTAGAAACTCTTCCACTTTGGCATTTTGAATCAAGCCACTTGCCGGACCGCCAGTATTGTTTACCAATATATGAATTGCACCATTCGAAGCAATAAAACTTTCCACTTTACTCTTTAATTCATTTTGATTTTGAAAATCAGCGCATATATAATTATGCTTTTGCCCTTTAGTAATATCAAGCTCTTTTACTGTTTCTTTCAATGATGTTTCATTGCGAGCAAGTAATATCACATCGGCACCAAGCAATGATAATTCAATGGCGGAAGCTCTTCCGATGCCTTGTGTGCTTCCGCAGACAAGTGCTGTTTTCCCTTTTAAATCTAAATTCATACTCTTTATTTATCCTGCAAATGTAACTAAAAACTAAAACGGTTTCCCGTGTGTTGATTTTACAACTGCATTTCTCAGAAAAGAAAATCTCTTTAATACTGATATTGCAAAGTTGGTAAGCGATTTATTCTTTAATAATTTTTGTAACAGTTTAGAAAACTCAACGCGCTGTTTAAATTCCGATTTCCAAAACAATTGGTACTTAGTTTCCAATTCAATTCTTGTTATTTTTTTATTAGGTTGTCGGTTAATACCCCGAGGCTCTGCCTCGGAATTAAAAAAATCCTTTAACTGATACCTCGAGGCTCTGCCTCGGGGTAATTCATTGAAATATTCATTTAATAATCCATTTAAAACAAATGAGCTTCTCATTGCCATACTCATTCCGTTTCCGCTTAATGGTGCAATGTTTCCGGCAGAATCACCCAGCATTAATATATTATTTTCAATGGCATTTTTATACCCAATTTTAATTTGTGAAATAGCCAATGGCTCATCAAATAAAAATGTCGCTTCAGTAAAATATTTTTTCAAAAACGGATTTTTCATGAGCACTTCTTTTTCCATCTTTTTAATATCGCCATTATACTTTTTCAGATTTTCGGAATCACATATATAGCATAAACAATATTTGCCATCTTCAATTTTTGAAATTCCGCAATATCCATTTTCAAAATTATGTAGTTCGATTAAATCATCAGGGAAATCAATATTTATATGATATTTAATCCCCACATAATTGTTTTCCGTTTTATCTTTTAATGTAAATGCGCGAACAAGTTTAGTATCCAGATTGCTTTTTTTACCCCATGCACCAACGGCTATTTCAGAAATAAAATTTCCTTTTGAAGTTTCAACTGTAAACTGTTTTCCATCAAATTTCACATCACTTACCTTACAATCTTCGAGCAATACTACCCCTTTCTTTATTGCTGTTTCAGCTAATTTGCTATCCAGTAAATAACGGCTTATTCCAAATCCTCCCAAATCCAATTGATGATGTAAAGCTTTGCCTGAAGGAGAAGAAATAATAAGTTTTTTAATGTGAGGCAACTTCATTTCCGAAAGTTTCAAACCCAATCGTTCCAGAAAATTCCACGATTCCATCGAAACATATTCTCCGCATACTTTATGAAAAGGATATTTATTTTTTTCAAAAACAATACTGGAATATCCGGCATCGGCAAGTTGAATAGCCAATGTTAAGCCTGCTATTCCGCCTCCGATAATTGAAACTTGAAATGTGTTTGAGGGATTCATTATTTATAAAAAAACTCCTTACATGTTTTTTGCTGGGAGTTGAAAGTTTAATTAAAGAAAAGAAAGAATTACAAACTAACTTTTCTTTTTACAATTTCTTCTACTTGTTCTGCAATTGACAAAAACTCTTTGGCATCGTTTAATTCAGGCATCAAATAGTCATCGGGATAGCGTATATCAACTGCAAATTCACTTAGTATAGTAAAATTAAAATTATTAAAATCACTATCAATTGCCGAACATTGTGTTTGAAGAAAATTAAGATTATGTGTTTTTTCAATGTCTTTTTCCTTGAACACCAAAAAAGCTTTCAAGTATTTTTCTACTGCCTGCTGGCAGTGAAAACATACAACATCGAGTACCATTGGTTTATATTCAAGCAACGTTTTTGCAGTAATTATATCGTGCTCGGCTTTCAAAAACCATTTTTCAATATATTCTTTTAAATCTTTGTTCACAGCTCCACACCTTCTTTAATTGCCCATCTTACAATATGCCCAGGCAAATTTTTCTTTACATTTATTTCTTCCTCGCTATTCAGCAAAACATCTACTGGCGAATGTAATTCGGAAACCAGCAGACGATTAATTTTACCTCTCCAATTTAATTTCTCTCTCAACGAATATTGCTTTTTTGTAATCAATAACAAATCATAATCGCTGTGCGTAGTATTATCACCTCTTGCACGCGAACCAAACAAAATAATCTTTGCTTCCGGCAAAATACTTTGGACAATTGATTTGATTTTTATAGTAGCAGAAATATCCATTTTTTTGACAAAGATACTTTATTTTATGGTCTTTGTTAATGCTGCTATTCCGCCACCGATAATTGAAACTTGGAATGTGTTTGAGGGAGTCATTATATTCCTTTAAAATCAATCACGAAATAATTTATTTAGTTCTGTAATATAGATTTTTGCTGGATCTATTTCAACACCTCCAGAGTCTGATATAATAGAACGAATAATATTTTGATATAAAGTTAATTCCTCTTCTTTGAACTTATATCCAAGTACTATTTCTTCTATTTCGATTTTAGGTGAGAAACCAAAAAATGAATTTTCTAAGTTGGTATTATTTCTTTTTGATAATGGAATTGATAAAAAATAGTTTTCAGTATTATTAATTTTAACTGGCGGAGTTGGTAGAGACAAATTTGATGCGTCAGAAATTGTTTTAGTTTTGTAATGTTTATTTTCTCTGAAATTATAAAAAGTACTATAAATAAGTCTGATTTCGTCTTCATTTTTGAAATGACTGCTTTTATGAAAAGAAAAAATATTAGGAAGATGAATATATATTTTCTGATTATTTGAATTAAAAACATTTATTCTTTCTTGAAGTATTTTTAAACGCTCAACTTCTTTTTCTCCGTAAAAAATCGAACTCAAATGGAAAGAATTCCAAATTCGAGGATCATTAATTATTTTAAATTTGATTGCCACCCCTTCTCCGTTTAACCCATAAAATCTCCATAAATCAAGATTATTCGTGTTATTAATTATTTCTTTATCCGAAGAAACATATTTAACTAATGACAAAGAAAATATTTCTTTTTGTAATAGTTCTATGTTTGTTTTGTCAATATTAAAAATCCTTGCAGCATAATTTATCTCATTCACATCATTCATTCCATTTAAGGTTCTTAAACGAATTGTTTGGCTATTTAATATTGAAAGAAGAACTTTTATACTTGTAAAATGGAGAAAAGAAAAACTTTCACCTACATAGAAATATTGACTATTTATATAAGATGAATTTTGAGAAGAAAGATGAGCCTCCGCTGCTAATAAAGGCGAATCGGCATCTTTTCCAAAATAGCGCATTTCTATTAAATTTTTGAATTCAGGGAAATCATTCAAAATTTCCTTTTCAATTTTATCATAATAGGCATTATTACTTTTCGAAAATATATCCATTTTAGCTAATTTATCTGAATTGAAGTTTTGGGAATGATGTTATTCCAACAAATATTTCCTCTACAAACTTAGTCAATTTTCCTCTCCACAACCTTTTACCCAATAAACAAACCTTACCAAGTTTTTCCCTATTTCCCAAAACCAAAAACCTGTCTCCTGAATCTCGTTCAGGAAGCAAACCAATCTGAAATTAGTATGGAAAATACGTAAAATGCTGATAAATAGCTAATAACTTCTCCAAGTGTTCCATTTTCTGGACTTGGGGAACGACATTCTTGTACAAGAATGTCGTTCCCCAATACAAGAATGTCGTTCCCCAATACAAGAATGTCGTTCCCCAGTACTAGAATGTTGTTCCCCAGTACAAGAATGTCGCTCCCCAGTACAAGAATGTTCCTCCCCAGTACAAGAATGTGACATTCTTGTACAAGAAAATTGAATTTCCAGTACAAGAATGTCGCTCCCCAGTACAAGAATGTTGTTCCCCAGTACAAGAATGTGATATTCTTGTACAAGAATGCGGCTCCACTGAACCAGAATTTTAAAGAATTCGGATATCCGCTCTTTAAAATGCACACTAAATATTATGGCGTAATTAATAAATTTTTGTTTTTATAGAAGTATAGAGTTTCCGGGGAGAGCGGAAATGGAATACTGCTTGAAAGTAGGAAAAGACAGTTAAATAAATCTTCATTTTTTACTAATAACCAAATACCGAAATGCCCATTTCCATTTAATGCTCACATTTTCAATTTCAGTTTTTTTAAACAAGTCAAGCAATTCTCCTTTTTTAAAACCTCTTAACACAGAAAGCGGCGCATCATTTTTTACCAACTTAGAACCATTAAATAAACGCGTCAAAAGTTTAATACTATAATATGCAAATCGGTTACGTTCCAAATCATTTATCACAAATCCAATTTGCGCATGTTTTTTCAGATGAGAGAACAATTCGGTTAATTCATCATCCTTCAAATGATGACAAAACAACGAACAATGAACAATATCAATATCTGTATTGTGTTTTAAATAATCCCTGTAATCACTCACTACTCCTTTGATTTCCGAATATCCGCTGCAATTATTTTTCATATATTCAATCGCATCGGCATTCATATCTACGCCAGTGAGCTTTATCTTATAATTATTTTTTTGTGCCCAGTCAGCAATATATTTCATCGCATCGCCGCCTCCACAGCCAATATCCACAATATGATACGTTTTATTTTTATCTGTTACCAATTGTTTTATTCCGGCAATAGTAATAGCATGTCCGCCTAAGGTTTTATTTATAAAATCAAGTTCGCGTAAATTCTGGAAGAGTAATTGCTTAGGAATATTGGGTTCATCCAATAATTCCGACTGGTAAGAGCGATTGGTGAATTTATCAGACATAGCTGAACAATGCAGTTTCAATGCTTAATCCGGGACCGAACCCTATTGAAAAAATTGTTTCTCCTGTTTTATTTTTCTCCTGCATCAATTCATTCAGTACAAATAAAATTGTTGGTGACGACATATTTCCATAGTCATTTAATATTTTGTAAGAAGCTTTTACATCTTCATCACTCAACAATAATTTGTTTTTAATAGTGTCAACTATTTTTTTCCCTCCGGGATGTATTGCCCAATTACTAATAGATTCAGGAGCAATTTTAAATTTGGCAGAAGCATTATCTTCAATCGAATTTATTTCATCGCCCAATACATCAGGAATTTTTGCATCGAGAATCATTTCAAAATTAACCGGCGTAATATTCCATCCCATCAACTCTTTTCCCTTTGTTAAAAGCAACGAATAAAATCCATTTATAGTTAAATTGTTTTGTTCATTTTGATTTGAATAGTTATCAGAAGTAACAATTACTGCAGCAGCTCCGTCACCAAAAATAGTATTCGACAATAAATTATCATGATTGTCTTTCGGCTGAAAATGCAATGTGCAAAGTTCAACACATACAATTAATATTTTAGCTTCGGCATCCGTTTTCGAAATCATATCTGCAATTTTCAATGCATGAAATGCAGCATTGCAACCCATAAAATTAACGGATGTATGAAAAATATCTTTTGGCAAATTCAATTGCTCCATCAATACAGCATCAATACCGGGAGCATAAATTCCTGTACACGATACAGTGATTAAATGAGTTATTCCAAATTTATCAATTGTGGTATTTATTTTTTCAAACGAATTATTTATTGCATCAATAGCAAGAGGAATAGCTCGTTCTTTAAAAACAGTTAGCCTGTCTTCAACATTTGCAGTACTTGGCGTGCCATTAAAAAAAATATGCTCGTTTCTGTTTTTATCAAAATCAGGGATGGCAGAATAACGAGTAGCAATGCCGCTATTATGAAATAACACATTCAGCTTTCGCGAAGCAACAGCATTGTTTTCATACGCAAGATGCATAAATTCCAAAATCTCACTTTGCCTGGTTTGATTCTTGGGCACCGCCGTTCCTATCGAAATTATCTTACTCATTAAAACCAACTATAATTGTTATTCAAAATTAAAACTAAAAAATAGATATTCATACAGGAGGAAGCAAGTAAATTCATGCTCATTGTATTTTCAAAATTTGCATTGGCTATGTTTTTACGAACATTATTAAACCAGTATAACAATCGCAATACAACGGGCAACATCAGTATAAAAAACAAAAACATTTCAATTCGTTGGTGTTTCAAATCAAAATAATAAAACAAAAGTGCAGTTGCACCGGCAAACATAATGGATGAAAAAATAAAAGTACCTGTATAACCAAGTTTATAACTGATAGAAGTGACCCCATCTTTTTTATCCTCTTTATGCTGATATATCTGTGTAAGCGGATAAACACTGCCAATAAATAAACTTGCAACAGCCATACAAATGAAGTTATTGGTTGTAAAACAATTTTCAAAGGAAAATGTTGTAACGGCAGAAGAGACCATCAGGTAAGTAAATGCACCCTGAAAAAGGAAAACAGTAAGGAACCCGATAACCGCATATTTCTTTAATCTTAATTTACGATAGCTGTATGCTCTCGAAATAAATACATAAATCAAAACGAAAATAGAAAAGTAAACAGAAACTAAAAGTGATAAAAGAACACCTATAATATCCAATAATAATGTAGCATAAAATAAATTCTCGGTAACCTTAGGAGGATTTTTTAATCCGCCAATACTTGTTTCATCCTTATCCTGATAACTATTGTAACCATTGCTGGAAGGGTAAATAAGCAAGTGAAGGATAACAAATGCAATAATTGTTTGCTGCCAATTCACGCTAGTAGTCTGGCTCAATGCAAATAAAAACACCGGCATTAAATGATATGAAAACGGAAACCGTAAATGTTTTACAGTATTCTTATCAAACCATGATATGACATTTAAAGACGGCATCTGTACAAAAGTATACATCTATTTAGATAAATAAGAATAGTTAGGGATTTCTAAAGAAAACAAAGGTCGGAATATTTGACCCGGCAATTGTTATATAACTTTCAAAATAAGTTACATTATTGACATATTACTGTT
>CAIQBY010000123.1 GCA_903870175.1 uncultured Bacteroidota bacterium | reverse complement strand
TTATTTCTTTTACCTACCTTTGTTATCTAATTTTAATAACTTATAACTATGGGTAAATTTATTCCAATATTTGATGGTGCAATTAATGTTGCTGAAAAACAAAAGGCAGAAAAACAATTTGACATTATTTATCAACGCAATATTGATTATTTTAATAGTTTTAATGGTACTGTCGAAGTTCATTTTAACTCTAATTTAATGCCTGTTGTAAAATATATGACAGATACTAACCTTTCTCAACAAGAACATCTTTCTCACAAGAAGAAGATTGAATCTCTTGCGAATGAAGCGTTATCAACTTCCGTTTAGTCGCATCTTTAAAGTATTTTATTAATTCTGTATCTTTACTATTTAAGATTAAATCTGTTATCCTGTTAAATGTAATAACCTCTACCTTAAAATACATTTCCAATTGGAGCGTTACCTCCGTTACTCTTTTACTTTCCATAAGCTATTTTTTTGACCTGTTCTGTTGATTTAGCTTTCAAATACGCAAGGTCTTTTTCGTGCTGTAAAGCGTTTTTTAATAACTTCTCAAACTCATTACCTTTATAAGTTTTGTGGTCATATTTCCACTCAAATTCTACAAGGTAAAAAGGTAAATATTTCTTTGATATTGCTCGGTAACTTCCTTTAATGCCATTCTTAACAGCACCCCAAAAGCCTTCAATGGTATTAACGTGCGTTATACCTTTGCTCATTGATTTTGAATGATTAATTACAAGGTGGTCTATATAATCATCCATTGCTTTGTATGACTTAAAACCATCAGTAACAAGTATTGAGTTATCACTACTTGCATAGTGTTTAAGCATTGCAAGTAGGTTACGTTTGGTTAGTTTCTCCATTACCTGTGTATGAACATTACCTTTCCTTTGCACAACTCCAGCAACAGATATTTTGTTTGTTCCTCGTCCTCGTTTCAAAGAAATTTCATCAGCACCAATGCTTTGTTCATTATCTGCTATCTTTCTATGTTTCCTTGCTTTACCTCCAAAATAACTCTCATCCATTTCGATTATGCCAACAAGTTTAGAACTGTGTTCCATTAACATACCAATACGCACACGCATACAAGTATAATATGCTGTTTTATAACTTACTCCTAAGTTTCTTTCAACCTCCTTTGCAGCCATACCGCTTTTGGCATTTAGCATCAGCCCTATTGTAGCAAACCATTTAGGTAATGGTAGTCTTGTTCCTTCAAAAATAGTTCCGGTAAATACCGAAAATTGCATTTTACAACTTTTGCAGAAGTATTGATATGGTTGGCTTTTAATCTCTCTTATCTTATCTCTTTCGCAATTAGGGCATTTTACAGTTTTGCCCCATCTCAAACTTTTCAAATACAATAGGCATTTCGCCTGTGTATCGTATTCTTTAGTAATCTTTAATATGTTTGTTGCCATTTTATTTGTTTTTAGTTAGTTATAAAGTTAAAAAATAATCATAGGGATAAGTACTTATTTTATTAATCTCTTTTAAACTAATTATAAAAAAGTATACCTTTACGCTTATTAAATCTTATTAATTATGAAAAAAATTATTATTGTTTCAATTGGCCTGTTGATGGTGAGCAACCTATTTGCTCAGAAAATAGCTGCGGATAACGTTCCTGCGGATGTAAGATCAACATTTAAAAATAAATATTCATCTGCCGAAAAAGTAAGCTGGCAATTGGATTATGATAATTATGTTGCCGAGTTTACATTCCTGAATTCTAAAATGTCGTCAATGTTTGATAAAGAAGGCAATTGGCTCGAAACTCATTATTTTATCAAGTCTTCAGAGCTTCCTAAGGAAGTAAAAGATTCGATAACAAAACAATTTGGGACATTATTAAGTATGTATACAATTGAGGATGCAGAAAAAGTAGAAAGCAAAGACAAGGATTTATATTTTAAGCTGGAAGTAGAAAAAGCAGGAACTACTTACAACATGATGTATAACGAAAATGGTAAAACATTGAAAAAAGAAATAGCGAAAAAAGACGAGGACGATAAAAAGAAAGTGAAGAAGGCGAAGGAAGCTAACGGCAAGAAATAAAAAAAAGGGAACTGAATTTAGTTCCCTTTTTTTATAATCAAAACTGCGTACTGCAATTAAAGCACCACTGTAAACCCAATAATTCCTAATACTTCTATTTTAGTGCTACCCACTTATTTTCAAAAACTTTATATTCTTTTCTTTGCAGTCTCAAAAAATTGATTACTTTCACCGACAGAATAAAACGTCATCCTTAGCTTCGGTCATTTAGCATTTTGGTCACTGAGCGGATTTTGGTCACTGAGCGGAGTCGAAGGGAAGGGAAGGAAAACAAAATAAAAAAACAACAATGCAAACCACTTCTTCAATACCATATAAAGCAACTTTACTAAAGGACGCTCCGAAAGCCTTGCTGGTGGCT
>CAIQBY010000122.1 GCA_903870175.1 uncultured Bacteroidota bacterium | reverse complement strand
TAATTACAAAAAAATTAATTCCGCGAAAATACTCGTATTGCTCAGACACTTGTTATGATGAACGAATAATAGAGTATATCAAACATTCGGATTTATTATATCACGAAGCCACTTTTTTAAGTAATATGGAGGAAAGAGCGAAGGAAACATATCATTCAACGGCCTTGCAGGCTGCAACAATTGCCGAGAAATCCGAAGTGAAATTACTGATGATAGGACATTTTTCGGCTCGTTATAAAGATTTGGAGCCATTGCTGGAGGAGGCTCAAACAGTGTTTAAAAATACAGTGCTTGCTGTAGAAGGGGAAAGCACAGTGATAGAATATGCTTAATTCGGAGTTCAAAAATTAATTTAAATAATAGAATCAAATATGGAATTTACAGCACAACAAATAGCAGGTCTTTTGAATGGACAAATTGAAGGGGATGCTAATGTGAAAATTACTAAGTTATCTAAAATTGAAGAAGGGGAAACAGGTTCCATTTCTTTTTTGGCTAATCCGAAATACACTCATTATATTTATTCAACTAATGCATCATTAGTTATTGTGAATAAGGATTTAGAATTGACGGCCCCAGTTTCTGCTACTCTTATCAGAGTTGACAGTGCAGAAATTGCATTCTCAAAATTACTTGAAATGTACAATCAGGTTAAACTTAATAAGTCAGGAATTTCAAAACATTCTTTTATTTCAGAAACTGCAAAAGTTGGAAGTAATATTTATGCAGGAGAATTTGCCGTTGTTGGTGAGAATGTGAAAATTGGTAATAATGTCAAAATTTATCCACAGGTGTTTATTGGAGATAATTCTGTAATTGGTGATAATACAACATTGTTTGCCGGTGTAAAGGTTTATTCGGAAACAGTGATTGGTAAAAATTGTATTATTCATTCGGGAACTGTTATTGGCAGTGACGGGTTTAGATTTAATCCACAAAATGATAATCAGAAAATACCGCAGATTGGCAATGTGATTATTGAGGATAATGTGGAAATAGGAGCTAATTGTGCGATTGACAGAGCGACATTAGGATCCACAATATTACGCAAGGGAGTGAAATTTGATAACCTTATTCATATTGCGCATAATGTAGAAATAGGTGAGAACAGTTATTTGGCAGCAGGAAATGTAATTGCAGGTTCTACAAAAATAGGTAAGAATTGCATGTTCAGCGGGCAGGTAGGTATTGTCGGGCATGTTGAGGTAGCTGATAACACTATAATTACTGCTCAATCAGGAATATCAAAAAGTGTAACTAAAAAAGGGGAGGTACTAATGGGGTCTCCTGCTTTTGAAGCGAGCAAATACAGAAAAACGTATGTTCACTTTCGTAATCTGGATGCTCTTGTGAAAAGAGTTGATAATATAGAGAAGAAGGAGAAGGAGTAATAAGAAATCGAATCCGAGGAACTAAGCAATTCCCATTTCTTCGTACCCAACCATTTTATTTTTATCGGGATCCCACGCTTTTAAACGAAGACATTTAATAATGTCGGAAGGGAAAAGACTTGTTGTGCCAGGGTGTTGTAATTCAGGTATTGCAGCCATTGCTTCGGGTAATCGGTAAAATGGAATTCTGGAATTAAGATGATGAACATGATGGTACCCAATGTTGGCTGTCATCCAATGACCGATAGCATTCAGTTTCATAAAACTTGATGATTCCAGTGCAGCACCGGAATAATTCCACTCGGTATTGGGTTTGTAAATCGCTTCAGGAAAATTATGCTGTGCATAAAACAAATACGAACCAAGCATATGGGATAAAAAGAATGGCAAAATGAATGATAAAATCAAGGTAAGCCACCCGAAATGAAAGAATAAAAAGGTAGCAATTGAAAAATGTATTATCAAAACCGCCAGAGAATCCCAATGTCTGCGCGGATTACTCATGAATGATTGAATACACATGCCATACATAAACGTGGTCAGATAAGCGAAAAACATATTCAATGGATGACGGACAGCAAGATAATAAAACCGTTCCTTTTTATCTGCTTCCATAAATTTTTGTTTGGTCATTATAGGAAAGGAACCTATACTGGCACTGAAGAGTTTTGCATTATTATTATGGTGATGATCGTGCGAACGTTTCCAGATATTTGGAGGAGTAATCATATAGATACCGAAAATGGTAAACAGGAAATTGGCAAAAAGTGATTTTTGTAAAATGGCATGATGCTGATAATCATGGAAGATAATAAATACTCTTGAAAGCATTATTGCTGTAAAAATGCTGCAAAGAATTCTTCCGAATATTGCCGGAATCCCCCAGATGGTTGGAAAAATATAGGTTCCTATTATAGAGCCAATCAATAATAAAAATCCGGTGATGGTGTGATACCAGCTTTTCCAACGGATTTCTCTTGCGAATGGTTTTGTTGCAAGAATGAGTTCTTTACCGGTTAACATTGCGCAAAGGTAATAACAAATTGACTTATATTACAAATTATAATGCTTGAGGAGATAATACACTTATTTTGAATTCGAAAAATCATTTATGATTGATATCATTTTTTAAAAAATAAATGGAAAAACATAATTGAGTAATTAAATGAATATCTACTTTTGAGCATTATTTAAAATTAGTCTAAATAACAATAAAGTGAAAAAGATAACAATTACTATAGCCGACAGCAATTTTTTAAGCAGAAAAGGACTTACCGTATTACTTAATGAATATACTGATTTCGAATTGCTGGGGGAGGCATTAAGCATTTCTGATTTATTAAATCAATCAAAAGTTAACAAACCTTCCGTAATCATTATTGATTACGCTTCTCCAAACTTTGGCCTGGAAACATTAAGTCAAATTAAAAGAAAATATCCCGCTTCTCATATCCTTGCTATTACTGAATTGAATGACAATAAAATTATTTCAAGGGCATTAACTTCAGGCGTGACCAGTCATTT
>CAIQBY010000121.1 GCA_903870175.1 uncultured Bacteroidota bacterium | reverse complement strand
TTGTCGCGGGGCGAAAGAGACGAGCTTTTAATCCCCCCTTTTTTTTACTTCATAAATCTTTCAAACGTTATCGGCAAGTTTAGTAGAACGTAACCGAAACGCAACGAGGAAGCTGAAACACGAATTGAGTAAACAAAAAAACAAAAAAATGAAAATAAATTTAATTATATTAATTCTCCTAATTGGTGGGTTTAATTCCGCTTTCGGACAAACCACAATCAGAATGAAAAAGGAAAGTGGTGTTTATGTTATTCCTTGTTCAGTTAATGGGCTTACTCTTAAATTTATATTTGACACAGGTGCAAGTGATGTTTCAATTTCTTTAACGGAAGCTTTGTTTATGTTAAAAAATGGCTACCTAAAATCAGAAGATATTCTTGGTAATGTTACATTCTCGGATGCAACAGGTAACATATCAGAAGGGACAAAAATCATTTTGAGAAAAATTGAATTCAATGGTTTAAAAATTACCAATGTTGAAGCGTCCGTTGTTAACGAACTTTCAGCTCCTATATTGTTGGGGCAAACAGCAATTGCAAAACTTGGAAAATTTCAGTTTGACCCTAATAACGGAACATTAACTATTCTGAATGGGGCAAATAAAACAACTTTATCAAATACAGAACAAACTCAATCCGAAATTAAATATGAAGGAACAAGTGTAGTACAGGACTTGGTAGACAATACTTATGCAATGCTTGAGGATTATGTTGCTAATAACGTTACTCTTGTATACAATACGATTCAAAAAAGTTGGGATATTAAATTCACAGATATAAAAGGAAAACATCAATGGATGAATTTGACATTTATAAAAATGGTTAAATGGGGCGAAGAAAATAGACCGTTAATGGAAGATTCAACAGGAAATCAATATATAGTTCAAAATTTAATTGATGATGGTGGGCAATTGGCTTTTAATATGGTTCCCCCTTTGAAAGATTATAAATCAGTAGAATTAGTATGTAAAGGAGTAGTAAAATCTAAATAATAAAAATAATATGTTAAAGTCATTTCGGATTGGTAAAGCAATTAGAGAAGCTGTAAATAAAGCAGCACAATTGACTATTGACAGAATTAAAAATAAATATGGTAACATAGACGGGAAAGAAGAAGATATTACTTCAAAACTTGAAGATAGGTTAGGCGTTGAATTGGTTGAATCAATTGAAAGTGAAATCAGCGGTAAGGAAATTCAAGGACTTTTATTTGATGTAGTCACTTATAAGAAATCACAAGAAAAAAATGTTGGAGCAGACATTATGGGTATTGTTGACATCCAACTAAATGGTAAACGTGTAACGAAATTATATTTAGCGCAATGTAAAGTTGGACATATAACAAAAGACCGTTTTGGTGCTTCAATTTTTAATTGTAGTAGTAGTAAGGATATTCTTGAACAAGCAGAAAAAATGTTAGCCATAACCTCGGACAGTTTCTTTTTCATTTACACAGAAGATGCTATTTTCACAGTACCTGCATTTCAAATTCGTCTTTGTAACAAAACAAATTACATTAACTCCACCGAACTATACTTTAAGGTACTTGGAACATTTTATTCCGACTTCTTTAAATGCTTTATTGGAGATGAAAAAGCAATACCTCCATTTGACTCAACAAAAACAATAAGGGAGTTAATCAAGAGTGAAACGTTTCCAGACCTAATAAAATTCAACAACTTATCGTATGTTACAATTAAATTAAAAGACGACCCAAACAAGACAAAGGGTAAACAGAAAGAAAACCAGCCGATAACATAAGTAACTGTTGCACAACCCTCAAAAAATATAAGAATAAGAAAAAACAGACTTCAATAGAAGCATTTTAAGAGAAGATGATTTTATGAGTGAGAGGTTTTGTGTAGGAAATCA
>CAIQBY010000120.1 GCA_903870175.1 uncultured Bacteroidota bacterium | reverse complement strand
GGTGTAGGATATAAATCGTATAGATGGAGTACAGGTGATTCTACAAGAGTAATTAAATTATCAAAAGCAGGTAGCTATTCTGTTTTTGTAAACTATGGAGATGGTGGATTCATTAGTTCAGAAAACATTACTGTATCAAATTTATTGAAACCATGTGATTTAAAGATTCTATCAGGAAGAAAGAAAAACAGAAAACAGGAAGGAACAAAACTAAATTAAAAATTATTATAGCCTAAGCGAAGTAATATTTTTCAATATTACAATGTCAATAAACATTTATATGTCTCATAAATTACTAATTTAATTTTGTCGAATATATCACGTTAAATCCCCAACTCTTGAAAATATAAGGAATTTCCACGAACACCCAATTGTTTTGCCTTAAGAGCATCTGCTTTTGCATCTACTTTATTTCCGAGCATATTTTCAGCTTTTGAGCGACTGAGCCAATAGTAGGGCATTTCTGAATTTAATTCAGTTGCTTTTAAATAGTCAGTTAAGGCCAAATCATATTGCTTTCGCATAAAATAAATCCCTCCCCTATCGTAATATGCATCTGAATAAAAAGGGTTAAAATTAATTGTTTCATTATAATCAGCTAACGCCAAATCATATTGTTTTATATTCCAAAATAAATCTGCACGATTAAAATAAGCCAGATAATATTCAGGATCAAATTCAATGGATTTTTTATATTCTATCAATGCCAAATCAAATAAGCCTTTTTTCGCATAAACTAAACCACGATTACAATATGAAATTGAATAATTGGGATCTAGTTCAATACACTTGTTATAATCGGCAATAGCTAAATCGTAATTCCCTTGGTTAAAAAATAATAATCCTCTATTGTTATAAGTATGAGCAAAGTTTGGTTTAAGTTCAATTGCTTTATTGAAATCAATTAGGGCTAACTCATATTGTTTTTGTTCCAAATAAATTAAGCCTCTATTGTTATATGCGTAATAGAATTTTGGATTAATATTAATTGCTTTATTAAAATCCGAAAGCGCTTGTTCGTTGTTTTTAATTGTTTCTTTATAGTATTCCCCTCTATTAAGATAACCAAGATCGCATCTCTCTGTGTTTATTTTTATTGCATCAGTCCAGAGTGTTTCACTATTTAGCCACACCTTCGTGCGTGCGTATGTTTGATAACTGAAAAGGATGGCATAAAGAATTGTTAAACTCATTATTACTATTCTGATTTTATTCTTTTTCTGATATATTAAATTTATAAAATACGCTGCCACAAATAATAATCCTATATAAGAAATGTAGCTATATCTGTCCGCCATATTAAAATCTCCACTACCAGTAGGTATTATCTGAAGCATTAAGGCAATGCTAATAAAGTAAAACAATAATCCGAAAATAATCGGTTTTTCTTTCCTGAAATAAATATAGAAAATTATAAGAACGAATAATAATATAAATGGAGACAACCAATAAATCAATGGCATTGCCTTTTCATCTGGATAAGGATAGTAAGCACTAAGATTATTTGGAATGAAAAATTTGAATATATACCAAAAAATATCGTAAGAAGCAAAAACAATACGATGTAATAATGATTTATTTTCCACAATCATTTGTAACGAACCATTTTTGTGAAGAAAATAAGTGAGTATGATAAAAGCAACTGAAATTAAAATGAACGGAATCTTTTCGAAAAAGAATTTCTTATTTAATTTGGTATTTAATAAATAATCGAGTAGTAATAAAATTGCAGGAAATATTACAGCTATAGCTTTTGATAAACAGGCTAGTATAAATAAAATAAGTGTAATAGAATACCAGATAGATTTTCGTAATTCTCGGTACCTAAGATAAGTTAATAATCCTGCGAGGAAAAAAAACAGAACAAGAACATCTTTTCGCTCAGTCACCCATGTTACTGATTCTACATGCATTGGATGAATACCAAAAAACAAAGCTACTATTGATGTGAAAAGTAAATTTCGTTTGGTAATAATAAAAATAAATAAAAACACAAACAAAGTATTAATTGTATGTAATATTAAATTCCAAAGATGAAACCCAAACGGGTCGAGTTTCCCTGACTGATAATTCAAAGCGTAGGAAAGTATTGTAATGGGATAGTAGTCGTTTTTTGATACAACATCAGTAAATATTTTTTTTAACTCTAAAGTTTTATTAGTTATTAAATGGTTATGTACAATAAATTTTTCATCATCATAATTAATTCAAGTTGCTAGTTAAAAAGGGCAGAAAATAAGGGTAAGCAAAAGGTTAAGTAATTTTGTTTTGCAAATAAAAAAAAAACCAATGCTTACCCAAGACAAAGTTATATCAATATACTGTATCGTGGATGATTTGTTAAAAGGAATTAATCATTCTGAAGATATCAGAAGAAGTGTAAGTGATAGCGAAGTAATCACAACAGCATTAATTTCGGCAATGAGTTTTGGAGGGAACCAAAATCATGCAATACACTTTATGAAGAGTTTTAAAATGATTCCAAAAATGTTGGACAAAAGTAGATTTAGCAGGCGATTACATGCAGTAGGAAAACTAATCTATGAGTTATTTCTGCAAGTGGGGTGCTATTTAAAAGACATGACATGCGAAATGCACTATATTTTAGATTCTTTTCCAGTGGCTATTTGTGATAATATTCGAATAACAAAAAGTAAACTTTTAAAAGGAA
Organism: uncultured Bacteroidota bacterium; assembly: GCA_903870175.1. Classification (GTDB taxonomy): domain Bacteria; phylum Bacteroidota; class Bacteroidia; order 2-12-FULL-35-15; family 2-12-FULL-35-15; genus 2-12-FULL-35-15. The sequence goes on along the minus strand of CAIQBY010000120.1, from coordinate 11,868 downwards.
AGAAATGGCGTGGATATACTGCCAGTATGCATCGTTATTTTTATGGTGTAAAGGTTCAGCTTCTCACAACAGGCTCAGGCATTCCTGTAGGATTCTTTTTTGTCCCAGGAAACCAAGCAGATGTAAAAGCTTTAGAAAAAATAATAAGAAATTTACCTCCCGAATCGAACGTATATGCAGATAGCGCATATACTGATTATAAAATAGAAGATAGCTTATTTGCTCAACAGTTGATTAGCCTTAAAGTTCAAAGAAAATCAAACTCAAAAAGACCAGACACAAAGCTACAAATACAAAATAAATTAAAAATGAGAAAACGTGTAGAAACAGCTATAAGTGATATTAAAAAATTATTCCCCAGAACTATTCATGCCGTTACCCTCAATGGTTTCTTGATTAAGTTGATTCTATTCATTTTTACTTTGCAATTAAACAAGATCTTTAACTAGCAACTTGAATTAACTATTGAAATTGGAGGAGGACTCCCTGCAATAGGCACATTTGCTACTATTAATTGGGCGGCTGGACATTATTTTATTAAAACAGAAACCGACCCTACAGGCGGAACTAATTATACCATTACAGGTACCAACCAATTATTAAGTGTGCCGTATGCATTGTATTCTGCTAACGGAACACCGGGACCACAAGGTATTCAAGGACCAGTTGGCCCGCAAGGACCTGCAGGAAATGACGGAGCAGCCGGACTGCAAGGAGCGCAAGGACCAATAGGATTAACAGGTGCTACTGGACCGCAAGGATTAACAGGCGCAACTGGTCCACAAGGTCCAATCGGAAATGATGGTCCAACAGGACCACAGGGAATACAAGGATTAACGGGTGCTAATGGACAGCAAGGATTAACAGGAGCAACAGGTCCACAAGGTCCAATCGGAAATGATGGACCACAAGGTCCGCAAGGAATACAAGGTTTGACAGGATTAACAGGTGCTGCTGGACCGCAGGGATTAACAGGTAATACTGGTGCTACAGGAGCAACAGGAGCAACCGGATTAACGGGAGCTACGGGTGCACAAGGCATACAAGGTTTGACAGGAGCTACAGGACCACAGGGAATACAAGGTTTGACAGGTGCTACTGGACCGCAAGGATTAACAGGAGCAACAGGTCCACAAGGTCCAATCGGAAATGATGGACCACAAGGTCCACAAGGAATACAAGGATTGACTGGAAATACAGGTGCTACTGGTGCAACAGGACCACAAGGACCAATAGGATTAACAGGTTCTACAGGAGCAACAGGACCCGCAGGAAATGATGGTGCTACAGGACCACAAGGAATACAAGGTTTAACAGGTGCTACTGGACCACAAGGACCAATAGGATTAACAGGAGCAACAGGAGCAACAGGATTAACGGGAGCTACGGGTGCACAAGGCATACAAGGTTTGACAGGAGCAGCAGGACCGCAGGGAATACAAGGTTTAACAGGTGCTACTGGAGCAACAGGTGCAGCAGGCGCAACAGGCGCAGCAGGTACAAACGCTGGCGTTGGCGGGTTTACACATTACCTTGGCGAAGCCTTTAATGGCGGAATAATTTATTACCTATATAAAGGTAGCGATGGCTTAGAACACGGGCTTATAGTAGCACTTACCGAAAGTACAGGTCTTGCTTGGCAAACAACAGGTACATTAGTAAACGCAAACCGTAGTTGGGACGGTGCTTACAATACAACTTTAATGACCGGTAGCCCAGCGGCTACATACATTGCAGGTTTAGGTGCAGGTTGGTATTTACCAAGTATTGATGAGCTTGGAAAATTATATTACAACCGTTTCGAAACTAACAAAGCATTATTTAATGGTGGCAACACGCTACTTTCAAATTCAGCTTACTATTGGAGCAGTACCGAGTATAACGCAGCCAGTGCGGACGCCTTCACCTTCTTCTATGGTTACGCCAACCTCACCACTGTTAAGGCAAATACAAACACCGTGCGTGGAGTAAGGGCTTTTTAACTATTTATCAATTTAACAATTTAAATATTACCGCGAAGCGGTCGATTTTTATTTTTGAAAATGGCATTATATTACGATTTACCAGTTTTTAAAGAGGTGTATAAGTTAATACTCGTTTTGTTTGAGGTTACAAAAGACTTCCCTAAAGAGTATAAATATACGCTTGGGCACGATATAAAGCGTGATGGTATAAACTTGGTGCGTAGTATTTACAGAGCCAATAAAGCAAAAAATAAGGTAGAATATTTAGAAGCGTTTTTAGATGATTTTGAATTGATAAAATTAGAAATACGCCTATGCGTAGATATGAAAATACTATCCATAAAAAAGCAAGCCGAAATAAGTTTACTAATGGATAGCATAGGCAAACAAATTACAGGTTGGCGCAATGCCAACCTTGTATAATGCCAGAACTGTTGCCGTTACGGTGGCAACGGGCGAGCAGGTTTTGTTTGAAAAAGGGCATAAGGACAATACCTTTTTTGTGTTGTAGAAATGATGGAATTGAAATTTCTCTATGGTTTTTTAGTAGTGCAGGCCAGTATTTCTTATTTGCGTTATTTGACAAAATAAAGCAATTTACAAACGGATTCCAAAAAATACATAATAATGCTTCAATAAAAATTATTGAGGGAAAAGAATCTATTAGGGTGGAAGTTTATAATGTTAGTGAAGAATCTATTATAAAAGTTCTTGAAGAATTTTTAAAAATAAAAAAATAAAAACAAAACAATAAAAACAAAAAAACAAAAACAAATGAAAAAAACAATTTTAACATTATTAGTATGCTCATTTAGTTTGGGCTTATTCTCTCAATCTGATGTTTGGACAAAAGCAGACCGAACCAACTTATATGATGATTGTATGAGTTACATTACAAAATATAAGAACACTACCAACGACCAAAGAGAAAGTATTTCGCTTTGTTATATAGGGGAAGTAACAAAGAAATATACAAAGGTTGATTTTCAAGCTATGATTGATATTGAAATTAAAAGAATAAAAGAGGCAGTAATAAATCAATGTGCTAAAAACCTTGGTATAGCCCTTTGTAGACCACATCATCCTTGCCCTTCACTTGGCCAATGAAATTTATCTTCCCTTCAACTGTCTGCTTTAATTTTCGCATTTGCTGTTTGTCAACAACACCAAGGGAATAGTGTTTCTGTGTTGCGGCCTCAAGTCCGTTCACTCTTATGTCGTAGATTGTTGCACGGATATTTCTTACATACTTCCTGTCAACATTCGGCTTGGCATTAACCACGATGCCTGTTACACTTTGTTTTCGGAACTTACTTTGCATTCTGAATTTTTTCTCGTTCAGAGAAAAGCCAAAGTTTGTTATTGATGCTTTTATTTGTGCGATTGCTACTTCACTTATTGTCTCATCAGTAGAAAACGTAATATCGTCTGCATACCTTGAATACATTAACTTGTGCTCCTTGGCAATTGCCACAAGCAGCTTGTCAAGGGGAATGCAAATCAGGTTGGAAATAACAGGTGAGGTTGGGGCTCCCATCGGCAACCTTCCTTGGTAGCAACAAATCAGGGCAAGGCATGTTGCCAGGTCCTCATTGAACTTAAAAGGAGAATTCATGAAGAACTCTTTTACCTGCACCGTAGAAATGGAATGGAAAAAATCTTTTAGGTCAATGTTGAGAACGTACTTTTTATTCAAATGGTTCTCTGCATTGCTTACAATGGTGTGGGGTTTCTTTTCTTTCTGGTAAGAAAGGACAAAGCCATAAGCAACTTCAGGCTTTATCATACAGTACAATGACTGGAGATAAAGATTTAGCCGCTTTTGGAGCACTCTGAGCTCTTCGTTAGGTGATTCGATGGTTCTGGTCCCTCCCTTTGATTTACGTATCTTAAATTCACGATAAGTGGCATTCTTGATGATACCCATAAACTCAGTTGGAGAATAAACCAATAGCTTCGCCAATCCGTTGGTTGTTTTGAGCGTGAAGAAACGAATCGCTTTCTTTGTTATTATACTATATTCGAGCTTCTCTTTCATAATTAAAAAAGGAAGAACCGTTTGATTTTCTCAAAGAAATTAAATGTTTTAGAATTTTTTATTTCAAAAAATTCTAAAACAAATTCGCTCACCACATTATGATGACGGTCGCAGGTAACACAACCAATTAGCTTTAGCTCGCTCAAAATCTTTTACGGTTCTATCCTTTTTTTTAGAATGGTTTATCTTCTTCTATGTCATTCATCTTACTTCCTCTTGAATTTGGGTTAAATTCATTCTGACGAATTTCCTTGAAGAGTTTTTCTTCATAACTTTCGAAGAACGATTCATCCAAATCTCTGAAAGAAGCATACCGTCCAATAAATCTAAGCTTAACTGAGTCGACTGGACCCGACCTGTTCTTTGCAATTATAATTTCAGCTACTCCAATCGTGCTGTTCCCCTCACCGTCTTCTGTTATGTTATAGTATTCTGGGCGATAAAGCAACAAACTTTTATTATGGTGCTTATGAATATGTTCACTAATAAAGCAAATATACTGAAACCTAACTCAACCACAAAAGCAGAGCTTCGGGGTATTATTTGAATAAATTATGATTCCAAAAAAATTGATCATATAATTTATTCAGTTTATTTTGGAAACTTTAGAGATTATCTTAAAACCTACAGACGGGGTTGCCAATCATTAAACTACTTTGCTTCAAAAAAACGACTTAAATCGGCAGGTGTTGTGTTCTTAGTGATATTATTGAATGAATATTTATTACTCTTTTTATCAAATATCAATATGATTGAAGTGTCATCAACTCTACCAGCACTATTTCTAAACTTATCATACAATTCAGTATTCCATATAACTGTAATCATATTTATTGGCATTACCTGGCTAAAATTGTTAATATAATTTTTTCGTACTATTTCACGTTTATCTCTAAGGACAAGCATTAAATTAAGTTTATCAATATTATTCTGACTAACAAAATTAACTAAGTTGTAGGTATTCAACAAACATGAAACACAATCTTCAGGATTGATAATGAATATATAGTCTTTGGATGTTTCGCAACATAAGGTATCCTTCGACGATAAATTAGGTTGAGCTTGTACAATTATATTCATGAAAAGAAATATACAAATATGTATGTGTTTAGTCATTATAATTTTATTTTAAATTTATTAATTAATATTGAATCCGACTTCTCAAGATATTCATAAAGTTCTCCAGAAGCAGATAGAGAATACATTCCTTGTAATTTCAGATTTGATTTCAACACTAATTTATCATTCTCCAGATTTTGAACTTTAATATAACATTCAGCAATAGAATCCGCAGCACCAAATGCCGCGGCCTCCTTGCTTATCTGCTTTTTTCTTACATACTTTTCAGTAGTGTAAATGATAAATTTATTATTAATGCTAAGATGCGATATATACTCTTTATTATCCAATATAGGTTGATGACTATAAAGTTTATTATCCGATAGATTGATAAACTCCTTTCCCATTGATGCAATCAACTTATCTTCTGTTACAGCATAACTGACTTTCCTTGATAGTCCTTGAGATACACTATATATATCAGAGTTTATTAATCTTTTATTTATTATAGGTCGTTTATTTCTAATACCATCTTTTGACAAGGAAATAGCTGTAAAATAAAATGATGGTTCATAACCCTGCAGACTCAGTTCATCTGAAGCCATAGTAATATTCCTAGCAAATGAACTAAAATAAAAATTATTTTGAAAGTAATATCCGCACTTTTGTTTTGAAATGAAATAATCATTGAAATCAATCTCCAAAGGAAATATATTTAATTGTTTAAAATTTTTATCAGTAACAATTATAAAGTTATTTGTTTCTTCAGATACAACATTAGAACTGGCATAAAACTTTTGAATACTGTCAATATGTTTTTCTTCCATTTTTTTAAGATAATCTTTGGCATTTTTATCTTCGGACGTATTTCTTGTTTTATCGTTTGGTTCATTATTGTAAACGAACTTAGCCTGTGATTTAATACCTACAGGAATATAATAATAGTTGCCATCTGTAGAAAATGGAGCAACTTGATAAAGATTCTTATTGGCATTACTTAAAGAACTTTTATTATGCGGTAAATATAAAAAGGTTTTCTTGTTATAAACCTGATAGGTTTTTTCAATTAGAGAATCTATATTAAAATGAATGGAATCAAGAATAGTAATTAATTTACCTGTTTCAAAATCATACCTTAAAATATAATCAGGATAAATTACAAAGTCCATATATTTATCATTTCCAATACTAATAAAATTAGGCTTTCTATATATCTTACCACTTTTATCATCAACTAAATAAGTCTTTTGTAAGATAAGTTTCGGATTATCATTATTAGATTGAGTACACCCTATAAAAAAGGATGTACTCAATAATAAGATAAAAAAAGTAAACTTTATAGTATTAATATGTTTCATACGAAATTGCTGAATTCCCATTTTCATCAGTAATATTTACACTTTTAACATTCAAGGAAGTAGGAACATTATCAGTTGCAAGAATTAAAACTGCTCCGACTTTCCCATCAGAATTATAAGAATAATTCTGACCGTCTATTGGAAGTACGATTGGATCTCCTCCTGTTGAAGCTTCTCTACATGTCGTTGTAATAACTACTACACTACAAATTGTACTTGGACTTTCCAAGCATTCAGAAGATGCTGATTTTAGAATACCATGTGTAACATAAACAGTACTTGTAGTTGTTTTTAATCCTCCATACAATTTGTTATAAACAGTAGGATTTGCGATTTTAATCATACTTCTCAAATTTGTTTTATCATAAGATGGTGTTGGTAAATGAGTTGTTTCTTTTTTGCAAGAACTGATTAAACCTAAAACACCGATAACTGCATACATTCCTAAATTTTTAATTTTTTTCATTTTCTTTAATTTTAATTGTTATTTTATTTTTCATTTATTAATACTCATTTAAATTTTGTTTTGTTGTTTACTTTTTCGTTACCTCCTTTCCCTTTAATATTATTAATTCATTTATTTAATCGTGTAAAAAACTATATTTATTCTGTTTTCGGAAATAAACTTGACAAGATAATTGTTTAACTCCAAAATAAAGTCGTTCATTCATTTCATATATTGATACTTTTTAATCACAATGTAATATTTCTATTAATATATAATTCATTGCGAAAAACTTTAAAATGTATTTTAATTATTTTTAATCTAAGTTTAATTATTTATAGCCAATTTTATTAGTTTGTTTCATACTGTTAAATATATATATTGCTATTAAACGCAAAAAATGCATTAGGGTTTCATTAAAAATGGGAAACTGATAAATACTGTTTAATCTTACTAAGAAAATCAGTATGATTTTTAAATACTATGAACCGACTACATTTAATGAAATTCCCTTGGAAAGTGTAAAATAATTATTACCTATATTAGGTTCCCTTTCCAAAAAAAAAGATTATTTTATACTCAGAAACTACTATATCCTTATTCCAATTATCAATACATCATCTATTTGCTCCAAATCACCTCTCCAATCTTCAAAAGCTTTATCCAAAATTTCTTTTTGTTCAGCAAGATTTTTTTTGTGATTATCCAGAATGATTTTTTGTAAAGGCTTATATTTAAATTTCTTTCCATTTGGACCTCCAAACTGGTCAGCATATCCATCAGAGAATATATAAACAATATCACCTCTCTGTAGTTCCCATTCGTGATTGGTAAATTTCTGCAGTCCTTCATCAAAATAAACTCCAATAGGAAATCTATTGCCTTTTATTTCAATCAACTCATTATCTCTAATAATCCATAATGGATTATTAGCACCTGCAAATTCCATAGTAGATTTATTATAATTGATTGAAAAAAGTGCAATGTCCATTCCGTCCATTACTTTATATCCTTCTGAATTCCTATTTAATGTCTCTGATAATTGTTTGTTAATTTCATTTAATATTAAAGCAGGTTTTGACAATCCAAAAACATTTACTGCCTGAGTTAATACATTATGACCTAGAATACTCATGAAAGCACCAGGGACTCCATGCCCAGTACAATCAGCTGCTGCTATCAGGGTATAATGACCCCATTGTTCCATCCAATAAAAATCACCGCTTACAATATCTTTTGGTTTAAATAAAACAAATGAATTAGGTAAAATATTTTTCATTGTTTCATTTGATGGAGTCAAAGCATCTTGTATTCTTTTTGCATAATTTATACTGTCAATTATATTTTTCTTTGTTTCATCAATTTCTGTATATGCCTCTTGAAGCCTTTCTTTTTCTTCAAACAATTGTTTTGTCCTTAAGGTAACCTGATTTTCCAATAATTTTTTGGAGTGATTTAACCTTCGTTCTCGAGTTCTGATTAAAACATAAAAAAGAGAAATCGTTATTAATAGAATAATAATGTAAACCCATGGACGTTTCCAAATCGGAGGAATTATTTCGAATGAATATGAAAGAGGATTTGTATTCCAAACTCCATCACCATTCCTTGATCTTAATAATAGGGTATATTTTCCGGGAGCAAGATTTGAAAACGTAACAAATGTTTCTGATGTTTCCGGTGTCCAATTTATATCAACACCATCTAACTTATATTCATATTTAACTTTTGTAGGTGATGTTTGAGAAATACCTATAAAATCAAATGTAATGTGATTTTTATCGTAATCTAATTTCAAATTCTCTGGTATTCCATTTTTTAAGCTATCCGAATATTTACTAAAATCAAAGTTCTCAAAAAACAAACGTATTCCAGTTAATTTTAATTTAGGTTCCACACTATTCTTTATTTCTAGCTTCGGATCAAATATTATTATTCCATTAGAAGTGCCTGCCCATAACTTACCAACATTCTCCATATAAAAAGCATTTGTATTAAAATTGCCTCCAGTAAAATCCTCTTCTTTTATAAAATGTGTAAATACAACTCCTTTCTGATTTGCCCATTCCTTCAAACTCAATCTATCCAACCCTTTGTTTGTACCCATCCATAAATTACCATTGGCATCAGGACGAATGAACGCTACCGAGTTAGAACTTAACCCATCGTTTTCTGTGATTGTTCTAAAAATTTTTCCATTGAAAACAGTTGCGCCTGCATCGCTGCTGAACCAAATATTGCCGTATTTATCCTTGATTATATTCTTTATCTGCGGAAATTCGCCTGAACGCGAGATAGTAGTATATAAAGTACCATCATATTTTATAAGTCTATCAGATAATCCAAACCAAATATCCCCCAAATCATCCTCGTAAAGTGCAATTACTTCTTGCGAAGGAAAACCTTGAGAATTGCCAAGTAAAGTAAATGATTCTCCATCATATTTATCAACACCTTTTTCATGGGCAATCCAAATATTTCCTTGTCTATCGGCAAGTATTGATATAATTTGTTGACCCGCCAATCCATTATGGGTATCATAATTTACAAATTCCTTTCCATCAAATTTACTTACTCCGGAAGCAAAAGTGGAGAACCATATATTGCCTTTTTTATCTTCACAAATTCCAGTAATTGCATTGGACGCCAAAGCTGTTTTCTGCGAAGTATAATTTTGAAATAGTATTGTATCCTTTGATATCCAGGCTTTATAATTTAATCTAGAAACGCCGCCAGCCTTAGTACCTATCCATACATTATCTCTGCTATCTTTTAATATAGAAGTTACATCGTCATTTATTAAACCTTGCTTATTATTAATATTAATAAACATATTATTTCGGTATTTACTTAATCCGCCTGCCATTGAGCCAAACCACATATTACCTTCCCTATCTCTTATTATTACACTAATAGCGGAATTGCACAAACCATTGTTTTTTGAAATACGTTTTGATTTACCTTGCTCTAATTTTAATACTCCAGTGCTGTTTCCTATCCATGTAATGCCAACCGAATCTTTATAGATCCTATATGTTTTTTCAAGATAAGGTTTGTTATTTATTTTAACTGTATCTATGCTCTTCTGCGACGAATGAATTTTATTTATTTCTATACTATTAATACCACAATCGGTTGATACCCATATTGAATTGTTATTTATTAGAATATCACTAATCCTTAAATCATTTAATCCATCTTTAATACCAAACCGAAGTATTTCTTTACCATCAAAACAAAACAATCCATCTCCGGCGGTTCCTATCCATATATTTCCAAATTTATCCTGTTTAATAACAGTTGTGGAATTCTTTTCTATTATATTATTCTTACTGAAAGATGTAAATGTTTTTAGGTTATATATTATTATACCATGAGGAGTACCAAGCCAAATATTTCCATTGTTATCTTGAAATATGCAATTAATAGCCACCTGGCTTAAATCAGAATCCGATACTTTCACCAAATTATTGTTAACATATTTGTTCAATCCTTTGGAAGTACCTATCCATAAAGTTTGAGTAGGATCTTCAAAAATACTAAGTACCTGATTACTGAACAGACCATTAGAGGTAGAGAAATTTATAAACTTCAAACCATCATAACGGCTTAGGCCTTCTCCTTTAGTAGCAATCCAAATGGCTCCTGTATGATCCTGAAGATTGTCGAGAATTTGCAGCTGAGGTAACCCTTCATTTATAGAAAAGTTTTTAATATTATAATTTTGAGCTATACCTATCGCACTGCTTAATAGAGCAATGATAATAACAAAATGAATATAATTAGATTTTTTTTTTATAATATTATACAAGCAATATATTTTCAATTTATCTTATATTCTAAAATCATTTCAATTGGATATTTCGGTGTAATTGAGCACCCCATTTCGGAGTAAATTGAGCAGTGGAAGTTAACATCTAAATTAGCTACGATAATTGGTTGCAAAATTAGTTTAATTATTAATAGTTTCTGTATTTATTTTAACACTTGATATTTTTTTTCTGAGTGACTCTCCTTTAATTTCTATTCGGTGAGCACTGTGAACAATTCTGTCTAAAATAGCATCAGCAATTGTTTGTTCTCCGATAATTTCATACCATTTATTTACTGGGATTTGCGATGTAATAATACTAGCACCCTTTCCGTGCCGGTCTTCTATAATTTCCATCAGCATATTACGGTTAATAGTATCTAAAGGCTGTAAACCAAAATCATCAAGTATAAGCAAGTCCTGACGTTCAATTTTAGCCATTTCTTTTACATAAATACCATTTGCTTTTGCCATTTTTAATCGTGAGAAGAGTTTATTGGTATTGGCATACATTACTTTGTAACCAAGCATACAAGCCTGATAACCAAGAGCCGTGGCAATATAACTTTTACCAATACCTGTACTTCCGGTGATGAGGATGTTCTCATTTTCTTTGACATAAGAACAATCAGCATAACGTAGAATTTGGTTTTTATCTAAATTCCGATTGTTGTCATAATGCAACGATTCAACACTTGCATTGTAACGGAAACGGGCATTTGTAATGAGGCGATTAATAGCTCTGTTCTGCCTCTCGTCCCATTCTGACTGGATTAAAAAATTTACCATTTCATCAGCCGTGTACTTGTTTTGCTGTTCATTTTCTAAACTTGTTGTAAAGGCACGAACCATTCCTGATAGTTTCATTGCTTTCATTTTTTCAATTGTTTCTTTGTTCATTTTTTTGTTTTTAGTTAAATTTAATTGTTTGTTTTTTATTGATAATATTCTTCTCCTCTGATGTTTTCGTGTATAGGTATAGCTTGGGACTCCTGATTTTCATCATCTTGAAACTGATCCATTTTCTTATCCAGTATATTCTGAATGATTTTGTAATTATAAATACCATAGCCAAGCGCACGCTGGCATGCTTTTATCAGTCGTTCATTACCCACCTTCTTTGCAAAACTCAGGATGCCGATACAGGATTTATAGGCTTGTTCAGGGTGTTGTTTCCTGTCGAGTATTTTAAG
>CAIQBY010000119.1 GCA_903870175.1 uncultured Bacteroidota bacterium | reverse complement strand
GGAGACTGTGGGCTGGGACATTACGATTAAAAATAATAAGGATGCGAAAGTGAAAGTGGTGGTGGAAGACCAGTTTCCGTTGACAGAGAAAAAATCAATTGAAGTGGAACTGCTTGAATCTGCGAATGCAAAAGTGGATGAAAAGACAGGCAAACTTACCTGGGAAATAATGATGGAGCCGAATGATAAGAAGGTGATGAACTATAAGTACTCTATTAAATATCCGAAGTATGTGAATCTTTCTGTTGATTAAAATGCTGCATAAAAAAAATTCTTTACATTTTATTGTAAAGAGTTTTTTTGTTTTTAATTTGACTTTATTTTTGTCCGAAAATATATGCTTCTCCCTTTCTCAAATCTGTTAACCCTTTTAACACGTCAGGAACAATTGGCTTTAAAAATTCAATTTCATTTTTAAATACATCCAATACAATTACAATAATATTATACTTCTTAAGATTTTGTTGAAACTGAAGATTTTTATCCACCGTAACAAAAACTTCAAAACCTTCATTCATCGCTACACTCATCAATTCGCCATTGGTTTTGCTATCCCATCCCATATCTCTTACAGTTAATGCAAGATGACCGAAAAATTCATGCTTAATACTTTTAGGCAGGCATTCGTCTATCAATATCTTCATAAATTCTTGCGTTAGAAATTAAAATATTTTCGGCTAATTCCATCAAAGAAATAACCTGTTCTTTTCTTACAGAAGGAAATTCTTCTAAAAATTTCTCTAACGTATTTCCTGTTTCTATATAATCGAATAAATTTTTTATAGGAACTCGTGTACCTTGAAACACTGGCATACCACTTAATATTTCAGGATTTACTGATATTACTTTTGATTCCATCTTTTTATTTTTTTTTACAAAGATACGCTATTTCCCTTCCCTATTCTATAAACAAAAAAACTCCTTACGTTTTTTGTAAAGAGTTTTTTTGTTTTTGTTTAGTGTGTTCGCAGGTGAAAAAACACCAGCGAAGGCATGTTTCTGCTAACTTTTAAGGAAGACCAACAAAGGCGAAAAGAGTTTTTGTACTTCGTCATTCTGAATTTATTTCAGAATCTCAAACAACTATAAACTTATTTCATTCTATTTGCTTGTATCGTTTCCACAAGTCCTTCTCTTGTGAATTTCAAATAATCTGTTGAAAAATTATCAAAATCATAAACACTTTTCTTTCTATCCACTTTTTCTTTTTTAGTTAGAATTTGTGTGTAGTGTTCTTCCGAATCAATTGTTAAAACACCTTTATCATCTAAAAACCAATCTCCAGAGTATGATACATTTTTAACAGTCGTTTCTGCATATTTTCCATCTTCCTTAAATTCCATAATCGAACCTTTATCGGTTTTCCATTTACCAATTAAATCTTCTCTTTTGGGTTTGTTTTTTAGTGTTCCTTTTTTATCCGCTACTTCTTCTGTTTTAACGGCCGTACTTAAATCTATTCCCAAGTTTTTTGCACATTGGCTTATTACAGCCTCTTTCACTCGCTTTAGCTCAATATCAATCTTTGCTTGAAAATCAGTTTTAGTATATTTTTTTGTTACTTCTTCCAGATAACACAAGCAAATACTTTCCTTTTGGTCGTTAGTAATATTTTTATACTTTGTAATGTAACTCATACAGTCCTCATATAAATTATTACGGTCTGCTTTTGTCCAAGTATCTGTTTGTGAAAATACTCCTGCACTTATTGTGCAAATAAATAAAGTCAAAATTATTTTTTTCATTTTGTTATTGATTGTTTATTGGATGATTATTTTTTGTTTGCTGTGGCTTTGTTTTCTATGAATGTTATTTTACATACCAAAATATTCCAATTCTCTTGATTCAAAACTAGTGAAATCCGGTATATTTTCTTTTACTTT
>CAIQBY010000118.1 GCA_903870175.1 uncultured Bacteroidota bacterium | reverse complement strand
ATCCGCCTTCCATTTTCACAGAAGTATCACCTTTTACTACAATAAATTTACCTCCCAGCGATTCTACCTGTTCTTTTTTTTCAGGACGAATATCCGATACTTCAACCACAGCACCCAACCGTTTTGCTGTTGCTATAGCCTGTAACCCGGCAACTCCGGCACCGAATATTACTACTTTAGATGGTCGAATTGTACCTGCTGCTGTAGTCATCATCGGGAATATCTTCCCAAGAGTATCTGCAGCCATAATAACTGCTTTATAACCTGCCAGATTTGCCTGAGAAGAAAGGGCATCCATTTTCTGTGCACGAGAAATACGAGGTACAGCATCCATCGAAAACGAAGAAATACCAGCTTTTACACAAGCATCAACAAATTCAGGATTGGTAGCTGCCCACATAAATGACATCAGAACAGCATCTTTTTTCATCTTTGCTATCTCATCTGCTGCAGGTGCATTTACTTTTAATACCACATCTGCGTCACTGTAAATTTTGTTCTTATCGCTTACAATCTGAGCGCCTGCTGCTGTATATGCTTCATCGGCAAAAAAAGAATTAATTCCTGCACCCGATTCTACCTGTACTTCAAACCCCTTTTTTACAAGGTCTTTTACTACTTCCGGCGTAAGTGCAACACGATTCTCTTTTAGTTTAGTTTCTTTTGGAACGGATATTTTCATCTTTGTAAATTTGATATTTTGAAGATTTGATAATTTGAAAATTACATTGGCACCTCTTTACAACTTCTCATTGGCTAATGCTTTTTTTCGCGCCACGAAAGTAACAAATTATTGTATTGGAAACGCTTAATTTTAAACAAAAACTTTAAAAATGATGTAAATCAGAAATCCAAAATTAAGCTAATAATTTTAATCAGCAATACATATTTTATTAATATTGTTTTAAATTATTTCTAATACAAATCTATAAATTAAAAGCCCTCCGTTTCCAGAGGGCTTTTAATGATAATTAATAAATACTTATTTCAGGTACTAACTCATTAACCGCATTTTGAATGTCCGCAGCTTTTACATTTCAAACATCCTTCTTCATAAATTAATCCATCAGTATCTCCACAGTTGCTGCATACTTTATCTTTTGCGTGCGTTCCATCCGGTATAAATTTCTTTAACGAACGGCCTATTCCATTCTTCCAGTTATTAATGCTGTCACTGTATAGATTCAGGTTCTCAACCAGATTAACAACATTCGGAATAGGCATTCCGTGACGCAGTACACCCGAAATTAAAATTGCATAGTTCCAATACTCTTTGTTAAACGAACGTGAAAGTCCTTCTATTGTTACTTTATAACCATCTTTATCCTTGTACTGGAAATCGTAACGCTTTTCTGCCTTCTCTTTGGTCACATTTTTTATAACCCAACCCCTTTCTACCCAAGTAGGCAATGCAAAAGCATCTTCGCACTTACCGGTAAATATTTCATACGGTTTACCATTCAGCAATCCTACAAATGCAATCCATTTTTCATCATGATTCATGAAACGGATAATTTCTGCCTGTAATTTCTTAGGACGTTTAGGAGCAACAGTTTCAACGATACTAACTTTTTTATCTTTTTTAGACTCATCATTATTTACTAAAACTCCGGAACGGGAACCGTCACGATAAACAGTAATACCTTTTAATCCTTGCTGCCAGGCTTGTAAATATATTTCTCCTACTTTTTCTACAGCCACATCTTTTGGTAAATTAATAGTAGAACTAATTGAATGTGTTGTGTATTTCTGAACTATAGATTGCAATTCAATTCTTTTTAGCCAGTCAATTTCAGAAGCTGTGGAGCCTGCATACGGACTTTTTGCAAGGTCTTTTTCTCCTGTAACCTCCATCCAAAGTTTCAATTTATGATGATATACATCAAATTCCTGCCATGAATCGCCGGAAGCATCAGTAAAATCAATGCGTACATTTTTATCCAATGGATTAATCTTTTTTCTTCTTTTGTATGAAAGCAAAAATACCGGTTCAATTCCTGATGAAGACTGAGCAAGCATGCTCAATGTGCCGGTAGGAGCCACTGTGCTAAGCGAAATGTTTCTGCGTCCCAGTTTCATCATTCTTTTATATACATCAGGCAATTCTTTTTGTAGCATCTGCACAAACTCGGAAGTGTTTTCGATGTCAGGATTAAAACCTTCAAATTTACCTCTCTCTATTGCCAAGTCGATTGAACTGTTAAACTCTGCTTCGCATTTGGCTTTCATTATTTTCTCCACTTCTTCCAATGCTTCGTTCGAATCAAATTTAATTCCCAAACCAGCCATTGTATCAGCTAATGCTGTAAATCCAAGACCTGTTCTTCTTCCTTTTTTACCTGCTTCATAAAGTAATTTCCAGGTATCATTTTCCACTTGTTTAATAAAATCAGGTTCAGGATCGGCACTTATTTTATTTAAAATACGTTGTATATGTTCCAGTTCCAAATCAACCAAATCATCCATTAAGCGCTGAGCTTCGTAAGTAGTTTCGTAAAACTTTTTATAATCAAATTTAGCTTCAGCAGTAAAAGGATTATCTATAAAATTGAAAAGATTAATAGCAATCAATCTGCAGCTGTCACCGCCCTGCATCGCTATTTCGGAGCAAGGATTGGTTGATACATTTTTAAATCCGGGATAAACCGAAGAGGTGGAATAAGCATGCTGACGGTCCCAAAAAATCAAGCCCGGCTCAGCAGTATTGTGTGCACAATTAATAATGGCATTCCATAAATCAGTTGCTTTAACAGTTTTTGTAAACTTAGGTTCAGCGGCATCAATAGGGAAACGCAAGGTATAATCAGTATTGTTTTTTACAGCAGTCATAAATTCGTCCGACAGCCGCACAGAAATATTTGCACCGGTAATTTTAGCAAGATTTTGTTTGATGGTAATAAACGCTTCTACATCAGGATGCGCAATATCCATTGTTATCATCAATGCTCCACGTCTTCCGTTCTGTGCCACTTCACGTGTGGTGTTCGAAAAACGTTCCATAAAAGAAACAGCTCCTGTAGTAGAACCTGCAGAGTTGGAAACCATCATTCCCGCAGGGCGCAACGAGGAAATATCAATTCCTACTCCGCAGCGTCTTTTAAATAATTGAGCCATTTGCTGGTCGGTATAAAATATTCCGCCATACGAATCATAAATTTCAGGCAGCACAATACAATTGGATAGCGAAGCAATAACAAATGGATTGCCAAGTGCCGACATCACACTTCCCTGAGGAATGATGTATTTGAACTCCTTGAAATAGGCAAGTATTTTATCTTCGTCCAGAAACTCGCGCTCCTGACCATAAGCAGATAACAACTTGAAACTACCATTAAGATGCGTCTTTTCTTTATGTTCGGTTTCTTTACGTGCAAATTCGCGTGCAAGGCGTTTGTGCATATCATCCGGAGTAAGTTCCAGATATTTACCTTCTTTGTTTCTCATGGCATATTTATTTATCCATGTGGTAGCTGCTAGCTCATCATCATGAAAATAAATAAGACATTTCTCCAACACTTCACTATAAGTGTAGGCTGCTGTTTTGGAATAGTCCTTTTGGATTGGCATTTGTAATACTGTCATAAATATATAAGATTGAAAAAATTTTGCGTT
>CAIQBY010000117.1 GCA_903870175.1 uncultured Bacteroidota bacterium | reverse complement strand
TAACTGTTCCTGCTCTGTTTTTGTTCCTTGCATCTTTCTTCTTTATTTTGATGCTGCAAAGATTTTTATTTTTAATTCATCATTTTAATTGCTTTGCATTATTTTATTAGATAGTTTTACACAGTTGTGCAACAAGCACATCGTATTAATGCAATTGCATTAAACACCTCACCGTTGCTAAGTGTCGGCAGGCGCGAAATATCTAACACTTGTGAGTTTCTAACTCGTGCTGATTATTAAGTGGCGTCCATCCAAACTTTAAAAATAAAAGCATTAAACTTTACAGGCAAAGAACTAATAATAATAAAAGGCACCATGCAGGCAGGTATTTATTTTGTACAAATAACTTCCTTCGGCAAGCTCAGGATGACGCAAGAGGTGGAGAACAAGAAAGTGGTGGTGCAATAAATTTTCTCTGTGAAACTCATTTAAACTCCGAGTCCTCTGTGTTGAAAAAAAACTATCCAATCAATTCTTCCGATAAAATAGTTACCGACACGCAGCCATCAGCATCCAGTTCATCAAGCGTAACTTCTTTCAATTTATTGATTAAATCAGCATTATAAAGCGTTTTTACTTTAATATAATTATCAGTAAATCCGTGCATGTATCCGTCTTTATTATCAGATTCGAACAGCACAGTGCGTGTTTCACCTAAATGATTCTGATAAAAACTACGCAGCTTTTTTGCAGAAAGAATACGCAGCATTTTATTCCGTTTCTTACGCACAGCAACAGGCACAACATTTTTAAGCAATATAGCATCCGTATTATCTCGTTCCGAATAAGTGAAAACATGCAGATAGGAAACATCAAGTTCATTTAAAAAATTAAATGTGTCAATAAAATCCTCATCCGTCTCACCCGGAAAACCAACAATAACATCCACACCAATGCAGCAATGCGGCATCAGCGATTTAATAGTTGAAACTCTATCAACATACAACTCGCGAAGATAACGGCGACGCATTGCCTTCAATATTTTGTTGCTGCCCGATTGTAGCGGAATATGAAAATGCGGAACAAATCTTTTTGATTGCGCAACAAATTCTATCACTTCATCTTTCAATAAATTCGGCTCGATGGACGAAATACGGAAACGTTCTATTCCCTCCACTTTATCAAGCTCTTTAATCAAATCTAAAAAAGAGTATTGAGTATCGAGTATTGAGTATTGAGTATTTTCTTTTGACTTTGGACTTTGGACTTTAGACTCTTTCTTCCCGAAATCACCAAGATTAACGCCCGTAAGCACAATTTCTTTTTTCCCTTGCTTTGCAACTTTATCAGCATTTTTCACTGCATTTTCAATACTGTCGCTTCTGCTATTGCCTCGCGCCAGCGGAATAGTGCAGAACGAACAATTATAATCACAGCCATCCTGAACTTTAAGAAACACACGGGTTCTGTCGCCAAAAGAATAGGAATCAACAAAAAAGTTTGCCTCCTCTATTTCACAACTATATATTTCTGCCTTCGATTTCTTGGTCAAATCATTTAAATAATTCAGCAGTTTGAATTTCTCAGAAGCACCAAGCACCAAATCTACTCCTTCAATGTTTGCAATCTCTTCGGGCTTCAATTGAGCATAACAGCCAACAATAACAACATAAGCATCAGGCGCCGCTGCCAAAGCCTGCTTCACAATTAGCTTACATTCCTTATCTGCATTTGCAGTAACCGAACATGTATTAATAACATATACATCAGCCGGCTGTTTAAAATCAACCTTCTGATAACCTTGTTCTTCAAACAAACGAGCAATGGTACTGGTTTCAGAAAAATTAAGTTTACAGCCTAATGTATGGAACGCTACTTTTTTCATTTGGGAGCGCGAATTTACAAAATACTTGCTTATAAAGTTTATATATTCATTTAGAAAGAAAACCTGACACTATAATATATTGTATAAATTTTGAATGAATGAGAATTTATTTAATTCATGTTTAAATAAGCAGCTTATAAAAAGTCAATTGATTTGCTCCTCAATGAAGGATTCCTTATAAAGGTGGTGTTCAAAATAGTGTAGCTCTTGGGGAAAATATTTCTTTAACAGAAAATGAATATGACTATGAATACTAAAGAAATTAAAAGATTATCCCAAAATAACTTTCTGCTCTACGCTCCAGGCTTCAGGTTTCTCTGCAAATAAAACTTTTGTTTTATTCCAGACTTTATTAAATAATTCAGAATTCCTGTAGTTATTCAAATCGCTTTCGGAGAGCCAATAACTGTAAGTAAAATAAATGTGTGGAGAATTAATATCGTTTAATAATTCAAGATGGGTGCAGCCGTCCATCGCGCGGATAAGGTGTTTGGAGGAATTAAAGATTTCAAGAAATTCATAAGTCTTTTCTTTTTGAAAAGTCATTTTTACTATTCGTATTATCATTCGAATTGAATTGTAATCTGATCGTTAACTCTGAAATTTAGCAGGGACGAAGCTTTACCCATATTCATTGCTATTTCGAGATAGCCTGAAGAATTGAAAAGAACAACAATTTCTCCTTCTGGAGCATCGTTATAAAATGTACTTATTTTTTTGATTTCGTTGCCCTTTACATTTATTTCAAAAGGTCTTCCTTTGCCTACCTGATTGAATAAATTGCGGCTTATATTGGATATAACATTATCATAACTGTCAATATATATTACAGTTCCCCGTATCATATCACCAATGGAAGCAGCACGGAATGGGATGCTTTGATACAATTCGGTTTTAATGGCACCCAAATCTTCCAGCGGTTTTCCATTTGCCAAGTGACAGGCTGCGTTAACAAAAATATCGAGAGTAGGGAAAATAGAGGTGTTTGGAGGCAACGCAATTATTTTATCAATGTGGTTTTCGAGAAGCAGATAAAATATTCCGTTGTCGGCACCGATAAAATAGTGCCCGTCTGAATATACTACAACCTGTGATGCCGACTTGCTTTGCTCTGTTTTTACACCTATAATATGTATGGTCCCTTTCGGGAAATTGGTGTATGCGTTTTTCAAAACAAAAGCAGTTTCCGGAATGTTATACTTTTCTATCCGGTGGGAAATATCAATAACGGAAACAGTTGGCAACTGATTTAATATCGCACCTTTTACAGAACTCACATAGTGATCCTTCATTCCGAAATCGGTTGTGAGTGTGATGATTGGCATTTGTTAGTAAATTCTGATTCTTTAAAAGGTTACTTTCCTGTTCGGTAGGCAAAAATATGTTATTTTCGTGCATTAATTTGAAAAAGTATTAAGTATTAAGTATAAAGTATTAAGAAATACGTTGACAGACAGGAAAATTATTCTTGAAGATATTGCACCCATTGATTTATATGGCGTGAACGACTCGAAATTAGAGTTGATAAAAAAACGATTCCCGAACTTAAAAATTGTTGGAAGAGGTGAAACTATTAAGGTGAGTGGCGAGGAAGAAGATGTGAATCAAATGGAAATGATAGTGAATGTGCTTACTGCTTATTATAACAGGTACGGAAATTTAACTGATAATGCTGTTGAACAGATTTTGGGAGGGAACGCAAATCGCAATGGAAACAAGGAGAACGGAAGTTCAGAAAATAACGGAGATGATGTTCTTGTTTTCGGAAACAGCGGACTGATAATAAAAGCACGTACCGCAAACCAGCGCAGAATGGTGGAAAGCCTGAAAAAAAATGATATGATGTTTGCCATTGGTCCTGCAGGAACCGGCAAAACATATACTGCTGTGGCTTTAGCAGTGCGAGCATTAAAAAACAGAGAAGTAAAAAAAATAGTACTTACCCGTCCTGCCGTGGAAGCAGGAGAAAATCTTGGATTTTTGCCCGGTGATTTGAAAGATAAGCTTGATCCGTATTTGCAGCCGTTATATGATGCATTGGGTGATATGATTGCTCCTGAAAAGCTTTCATATTATATTGAGAACAGAGTAATACAAATTGCACCTCTTGCTTTTATGCGTGGCAGAACGCTGGATAACGCTTTTGTAATACTTGATGAGGCGCAGAATGCAACGGAAGCACAACTGAAAATGTTCCTTACAAGAATGGGCACTTCAGCAAAATTTGTAATCACAGGAGATATTACTCAAATAGATTTACCAAAACATCAGCCTTCCGGATTACCCCATGCACAGCGGATTTTGAAAGATGTGGAAGGAATAGATATTATTGAACTGGATGGAACAGATGTAATACGACACAAAATAGTGAAGAGAATTATTGAACAATACGAGAAGAAATAAATAAAACATAAATATTAATAATTAAACCCTGAAAAAATGAATGCAATAACAGAAACAAAATTTAATTTCCCGAAACAAAAAGGTTTTTACAAAGGAAAAGTACGCGATGTGTATAACATAGGCGATGAAAAATTAGTAATGATTGTAAGCGATAGAATATCTGCTTTTGATGTGGTGCTGCCAAAAGGTATTCCTTATAAAGGACAGGTACTGAATCAGATTGCTGCTAAGTTTTTGGAAGCTACGAAAGATATAGTACCTAATTGGGTAATTGCAGTTCCTGACCCGATGGTTACAGTCGGGCTTTTCTGCGAACCTTTTAAAGTAGAAATGGTTATTCGCGGATATTTATCAGGTCACGCATGGAGAGAATACAAAGCAGGGAAGCGTATGCTTTGCGGTGTTCCGATGCCGGATGGAATGAAAGAGAATGATAAATTCCCGGAACCTCTTATCACTCCAACAACAAAAGCTTCTGTTGGTCATGATGAAGATATTTCCAGAGAAGAAATTTTGAAACAGGGAATTGTTGCTAAAGAAGATTACGAACAATTGGAGAAATATACTCGAGCTGTTTTCCAAAGAGGTACTGAAATAGCTGCTAAGATGGGATTGATATTGGTGGATACTAAATATGAATTCGGTAAAAAGGATGGCAGGATATTTTTGATTGATGAAATACATACACCTGATTCTTCCCGTTATTTTTATAAGGAAGGATATGAAGCACGTCAGGAAAAGGGCGAAGCACAAAAGCAACTGTCAAAGGAATTTGTGCGCGAATGGTTGATGGATAATGGATTTCAAGGAAAAGACGGACAGAAGGTTCCTGAAATGACAGAAGAAATTATTGCTTCCATTTCCGAAAGATATATTGAGTTGTATGAAAACATTGTAGGTGAAAAGTTTGTAAAAGCTGATGTCAGCAATGTATTGAACAGAGTAGAAAAGAATATAAATTCTTTTCTTTCTAAATAATGTTCTTCAGGAAAAAGATCAAATGGCATAAACTTTTTGAATCGCTTGTTGCAGCTAATAATCAAATTGCCGAAGGGCGTGTTACTAATATTTTAATAAATAATAAAAAGGTATGTGTTGCACATACTGCGGAAGGATTTTTTGCTGTTCAGGATAAATGTCCGCATAATGGAGCTTCACTGGGCAATGGATTTTGTACAAAAGAAGGAAGTGTTGTTTGTCCGGTTCACCGATATTCATTTGACCTGAAAACAGGCAGAGCAACCAGTGGAGGTGGCGATGCAGCACGAACGTATCCAATAGAAATTCGGGAAGATGGTGTATTTATTGGATTTGAAGAAACAGTCTGGTTTTAGTAATTCAATAAATCACCAATTGCTTTAGAAACCTTAGTTGCATTAGGCAACATAGTAGCTTCCAACGTTGAGTTCAAAGGAATAGCTGGTAAGTTTTCAGCACCTATTACTTCTACAGGAGCATCAAGATATTCAAAACAGAATTTAGAAATACGACCTGATAAAGCCTGTGCAAATCCATTGTTATAGGGCTCTTCGGTAAGTACCATACATTTTCCATGTTTCTTAACTGATGCTAAAATAGTTTCTTCATCCAATGGATTTATTGTACGTAAATCTATTATCTCTACTTGATTCGGGAAATCTTTGGAAGCGTTCTTAGCCCAATACACGCCCATTCCGTAAGTAATAATAGTTACTGTTGACTGGTTATTATCAATTGATGCTTCCTGAACAACTCTTGCTTTGCCAAGTGGAATAATATAATCTTCATCCGGCTCAATAGTACGTGCATCTTCTGTCCCTTTTATTTTGCTCCAGTATAAGCCTTTGTGTTCAAGCATTATTACAGGGTTCGGGTCGTAGTATGCAGCTTTCATCAGGCCTTTTAAATCAGCACCTGTAGAAGGATAACAAATTTTAATGCCTCTGATATTTGCAAGAATACTTTCTACAGAAGAAGAATGATACGGACCACCGCTGCCATACGCACCAATAGGAACGCGGATAATACAACTCACCGGCCATTTGCCATTTGATAAATAACAGGAGCGGCTTACTTCGGTAAACAGTTGATTTAAACCGGGCCATATATAATCAGCAAACTGAACTTCAACTATTGGTCGGCAGCCTGCAGCACTCATCCCTACAGTACTTCCGATGATAAAGGCTTCCTGAATAGGTGTATTAAAAACACGATGGTCGCCAAATGTCTGTGCTAAAGTTGCCGCTTCACGAAACACTCCTCCAAGCCTTCCGCCAACGTCCTGACCGTAAAGCAAACATTCAGGATGCTTAGTCATCAGTTCGCGAATAGCAAATAAAGCAGAATCAACCATCACAGTTTTTTCTTTTCCCTTTGGTGCCCGCTCTCCTTTTTCTTCGGTTACCGGTGTTGGAACAAAATCATAATTAAATAAATCTTCAGGACGCGGATCTTCCGCTTTTACTGCTTTTTGATAATCTTCAACTACTGTTTGTTTTGCACGGTTATCTATGTCATTTAATTCCTTGGTATCAAATCCTGCTGCCAGCATTTGATTGCGAAGTTTCGGAAAAGGGTCACGTTTTTGAGCTTCTTCCAAATCATCCCGGTACCACTCCTTCCGAACTCCGGACGTATGATGGTTTAACAGAGGAACTTTTGCATGAATCAAAAATGGCCGGCGTTCCTTACGGATAATTGCAATAACTTCTTTAATTGTATTGTATGATTTTTCGAAATCAGTACCGTCAATGGTACGTGTTTCCAGTCCTTTGAAACCTTTTGCATATTCCGTTGCATCCTGCGCGCGCACTTCTTTTGCATTGGCAGAAATATCCCATTCGTTGTCCTGAACAAGATAAAGTATAGGCATCTTTTTTAATACAGCCATCTGGAAAGCTTCTGCCACTTCACCTTCGGTAATGCATGCATCGCCAAGCGAACAGACAGCAATTGGTTTATCGGTACCATAATCAGGCATCAGATTTTGTTTCTCCAGATATTGAATTCCCATCGCAACGCCTGTAGTAGGTATTGCCTGCATACCTGTAGCCGAAGATTGCATTGGTATTTTCGGCATATTATCTCTTCGCAAACTGGGATGACAATAGTAAGTACGGCCTCCACTGAAAGGGTCATCACGTTTTGCCATCAGTTGCAGCATCAGTTCATACGGCTGCATGCCAATGCCCAGCAGCATACTGTCATCTCTATAATAAGCCGATAAAAAATCCTGTGGAAGCAGTTGCAGACCCATTGCCAGCTGTATCGCCTCATGACCGCGAGAAGTAGCATGCACATATTTTGAAGTTACTTCCTTATTTGATTCATAAAGTTCCGTCATTGCTTTTGCTGTACACATCAATTCGTATGTTTTCAGCAGGGTTTCTTCGGCTATGGAGGAATTTATCTTTCGTTTTCTTTCAGTCATGGTTTGCGGCATGGCAAGTGCTTTTCTTTTCGTTTTGTAATTGACAAAAATAGAATTAAAAGTAAATGCATTTACATAAATTTAAAATTATGTTATTGTACCATTAACAAATAAAGAATAGGAATACTTAATAATTAACTCAACTTGCTAGTTAAAGGATACAGGCTGTTAATAACAAAAGGTAATATAATGAAGGGTTAGCAGATGGTTTTGTAATTTTGTTTTGCAAACCAATAAAAACAAAGCCAATGCTAACCCCAGACAAAATTATATCAATTTTCGGAATAATAGATGAAATATTAATTGGGATCAAACATCCTGAAGATAGAAGAAGAAATATAAGCGATAGTGAGATAATAGCAACAGCAATCGTTGCCGCCAAGTTCTTTGGAGGGAATCAGTACCACGCTATCAATTTTATGAAAAGTCATGGGTATATTCCCAAAATGGTAAGTGAAAG
>CAIQBY010000116.1 GCA_903870175.1 uncultured Bacteroidota bacterium | reverse complement strand
GCGCCTGGTTTGGGACCAGGAGGTCGCAAGTTCGAATCTTGCCGCCCCGACTTATAATTAGCTAATTAGTTAATTCGTTATTTGTTCTTCTTTGAAGAATAAGTTTTCAGATTGGTTAAGTGGCTTTTTTTGTTTTGATCCCATAGCTCAGCTGGATAGAGCAACGGTTTTCTAAACCGTAGGCCTTTGGTTCGAATCCAAATGGGATCACAAATTAATTAAAATAAAAACCCTGCAAATCTAATATTTGTAGGGTTTTTACTTTAATGTGCATTCTGAGAAATCGTTTTCTGCTAACGTGGTAATAGAAGTATATAAAAAATAAAAATGTTAAAGTAAATTGAAATTACCAATTTGCAATGTGAAATTTCCTTTTTTAAGTAAAATATTTGTCGAGAATTTCTTCCATCATTTCTTTAGTAAGAGGTTTTGTTTTATAATCTGAAACAAAACTCCATTTTTTTGATTTTGCAACATCATCTAGGTTATCGGAAGTGGTAAGCATCACAATAATTAACTCGCTTTTTATAGAATCACTTAACTTACTGAACTCGTTCAGGAACTCCCATCCATTCATTCCAGGCATATTTATGTCTAGAAAAATAAGATCTAATTTATAGTCTTCGCCATCCTTTAATGAATTTAAATATTCCAATGCCTCTATTCCACTTTCTTTAATTATAACACATTCTGTAAAATCATACATTTTAATAATTCTTTCATGATAGAAATTATCATCCGGATTATCATCAACAAGCATGATGCAATTTATTCTTTTATCCATAACTTAAATATTAAATTGTAAAATTAAATGTACTTCCTTCTCCTAATACTGACTCAACCCAGATTTCTCCTTCATGCAATTCCACAATTTTTTTACAGTTTGCAAGCCCAATTCCATATCCTTCATATAAATCAATTGGATTAAGACGCTGGAAAATAAAAAAGATTCGTTCAAAATGCTCAGGTGCAATTCCAATACCATTATCACTTACAGAGAATTTCCATTTATCCTTAATTCTTTCTAAATTAATTTTAATAACACAAGGAACATCTTTTTTTCTGAACTTTATTGCATTTGTGATAAGATTCTGGAATAACTGTCTTACTTCAACCTCATAAGCATCAATTTTTGTTACTTCTCCCACTTCAATGGTAGTTCCAGTTGTTTTAATTATTGTTTCCAAATCAGCAATAACATCATTTATTATTTTTTTGCCGTCAACTAATACAAGTTGTTTGTTTCTTCCAAGTCGCGAATAATCCAGAAGTGCCTTTACAAGTTTGCTCATTCTTGTTGTTGCGTTATTGACTGATTGAAGATATCTTAGGGCATTATCATCCAATACTGTATTGTAATCTTCCTCAAAAACTTTCATGTAATTTGAAATTGTCCGAAGAGGTTCCTGTAAGTCATGAGAAGCAATATATGCAAACTGTTCCAACTCTTTGTTTTTTGCTTCCAATTCAGCATGTCGTTTAACAATTTGTTCCTGAATCTTTCGCTCAGTAATATCAATAATTGAAGCAAGGACCATTTGGCCTTCTGTAGTCTCGATAGGATTAAGCCCAATTTCCACCTGCACTTCATTTCCATCTTTTTTCAATGCAAAAAGATCGCGTCCCGCGCCCATCGAACGAGTTTGAGGTTTTAAGAAAAAAGTATTTCTATGGTTTGGATGATGCCCACGAAATCTATTAGGAATAAGTAATTCGAGTTTATTCCCGATAAGTTCTTTACGTTCGTATCCAAAAAGCTTTTCTGTTTGATCATTTACCAGAGTTATTGTCCCTTCACTATTTACGAGTATCATTGCATTTGGTGCCGATTCTACAACAAGTCTGAAACGCTCTTCAGCTTTTTTTCGTTCAGTAATATCAATTATAGAAGCCAATACTAATGTCCCATCTACTGTAATTACAGGATTTAATCCTATTTCAATAGGAAATTCTGATTTGTTTTTACGTAAAGCAAACAGCTCTCTTCCAGCTCCCATCACACGTACAGAAGGTATTTGGAAAAACAGATCACGAAAGGCTTTATGATGATTACTAAAGCGTTCCGGGATAAGCAGCTCCACAGGCTGACCAATAAGTTCACTTCTTATATAACCAAATAATTTTTCAGTCTGACTGTTGATATAGGCAATTTTCCCTTCTTTATTTACAAGTACAATGGCATTCGGGGAGGATTCCACAATGAGTTGGAAAGTAAGTTCTGTAAATTTTATTTGTTCTTTTTCCATTAAATCGTAATATCAATAACTCTATTTACGGAACTTAAGTTGAGCAGTTTTTTCAAATTCAATCAGAAAAACATTTATTTGCTTTCTTTAATTGGAATAATAGTCTATATTGTTAATTATTTTATTGTATTTAATTTAAAGAATAAAAAAGTAATAAAATTAAAACAATACGAAATTTTTTCTTCAACGTTAAGTTGAATTTCTTTTCTAATTGCAAAGATAGAACAATAACAAGATATTAAGTTTATTTTATTTGAATTCCGTCGAGATTAAGCTTATAATTGTATTATCGTTCATAATATTCAATCAAACTTAAAATAATGTTTATAAATTGCTAAATTGGATGTAAGGTTCTCTGATAGCCCATTGTAAGTATGTTTAGAAATTGTAATCATTGCAAATATCGTTTGTTTTTGGGAAAGTATTCATTGAAGCATTCAATCAATATAAATAACTCAAGTTGCTAGTTGGTAATATGCATGTAATGCAGTCCCAGAGGGACTTAATATCGGTAGACCTTAAAATGAAAATAAACATTAAAAAGTCCCAGAGGGACGAAATATAAAAGGAAATAAGCATCTCCAGCTATTTCGTCCCTCTGGGACTTGATTTTCTTTGGATTTATCTATTTCTACCAATATCCAGTCCCTACTGGACTTTCAAACCATATTAATTTAAAAATGAACTAGCAACTTGAGTTAAATAAT
>CAIQBY010000115.1 GCA_903870175.1 uncultured Bacteroidota bacterium | reverse complement strand
TCTGTAGCGAAAAGGGGAGTTGAACCCCTGACCTCAGGGTTATGAATCCTGCGCTCTAACCATCTGAGCTACCTCGCCATTTTAATTCCAATAAAAAATATTCAAAATCAATGTTTTATTGATAAAATCAACGATAATCTGTCCATATATCTTGATTTTGAGGGCGCAAAGATAATGTTTATCTTTTCATATTTATATGGGTTTAGATAATTTTAACTAAGAATAATAATAGTTCTGTAGTATTTTTTTATATATTGCGCTGATATTGTTTTAATAAGAAATTAAAATGAGTAAGAAAAACATAAAAATAAAGAAGATAAAAAAAGCTATAGAGCTTTTAAAATCTAAACCTACTTCAAAAAAATTGAAGAAGGAAAAACCTGCTAAAGCAAAACCTGAGAAAAAAGCAGCTCAAAAAGTTCAGGTAAAAAATATTGTGAAGAAAAAACAGAATACAAGGAAAATTTCAAAACCGGCTAAGAAAATTGTAGCAAACAAACCTTCTTCTGTGAAAACCAAACCGACATCAAGTAAGAAAAAGGAAATCATTACAAAACCAGTTAAAAAAGTTATATCTAAAAAAGAGAATACAAAATCTATTGATTTAGCAAGTAAGAAGGAGAGAAACACTAAGACAGCAGCGACTTCGGTAATTGCTAAAAAAGAAGATAAAGCAAAAAAATCGGATGCAATCTTAACAAAGAGACCTGAAAGTGTAAATGTTGGTTTTCTTAAACAAAAACCATCCCGATCAAGATCAAAAAGAGGCAGAAAGAAAAAAAACAAGGGAGACGATGACGAGCCGGAAATATTGCATGATGAATTAGTTGAACAACTTATACGTTCTACAAAGAAATTGCGTTCCCAGCCTAAAGTGCCAAAAATGTTAAAAACATTCGTTAATCCAATGGCGTCTTTAACGGTTGCGGCTCAACCTAACGAAAACAAAAAATCTTCTGCTGTTGCAAAGAAGGAACCGAAAGGAAAATTTTCGGTAGAATATGTAATACGTACTTCCGGAGGTATTCTATATGAATTTTTAACTACTCCCAGTGGGTTATCCGAATGGTTTGCAGATGATGTAAATATTCACGATGGGATATTTACATTTTTCTGGGACGGAAGTGCTCAGAAGGCCAGGCTGCTTAGTTTTAAAGAAGAGGAGTACGTTCGTATGCAATGGATGGACAAGCCAGAAGGTACTTATTTTGAATTCAGAATTCAAAAAGATGATATAACTGGTGACGTTTCATTAATTGTTACTGACTTTGCTGACGAGGCATCTGATTTGGAAACATCAAAACGGCTTTGGGACACGCAGGTAGACAAATTACTTCATATAATCGGGTCTTACTAAATAAGTACCCCTTAATTATTATATTGTTTCTTCAATCTTCGATGGCGAAAACTTTTTGATGTGAAAGCCTTTTTCAAAAGCAATTATTCTTTTCTGATTCCATATCTGCTTTTCGTCCTTTCAGGTATTATTTTGATTATGTTAAACTCTAAAGCTGAAAAGCATTTGGAGTTTAATGCATTTCACTCTCCTTTTTTTGACATTTTTTTTTATTATTTCACTTTCCTGGGTGATGGGGTGACCGCTGTGCTTGTGGTAATTCTGCTGTTAACTGTGAAATACAGATTTGCATTGGTTGTTGGGTTATCAAATATTATTTCTGCGTTAATAACACAATTTTTAAAACATCAAGTATTCGATAATTTTGTGCGTCCCAAAAAATATTTCGAAGGTGTTCATGATTTATATTTTGTGCCGGGCGTAGATAATTATTTATACAATAGTTTCCCTTCCGGGCATAGCACGTGCGCATTCTCATTATATTTTGCTTTATCATTAATTGTAAAAAATAAATTATTGAAATTTATTTTCTTTGCAATGGCAGTTCTGGTAGGCTATTCACGGATATATTTATCACAGCATTTTTTTGAAGATGTTTATGCAGGTTCAATTATTGGAGTTGTAATTACAATAATTGTTTATTTTTCTATCAGTAAAATAAATAAAAGCGGGCTTGAGGGTTCTCTTATTTCTACATTCAAAAGTTAATGAATTCAACTGTTCTTAAAAATAATGTTTTAATTGCAATAGCTGCATTTATATTATTTGTTCCTTTTTTGGGTGCGGTACACTTGTTTGATTGGGATGAAATTAACTTTGCGGAGTGTGCCCGAGAAATGATTGTCAGTCATGATTTCTTTTCTGTAAAAATAAATTTTCAACCTTTCTGGGAAAAGCCTCCACTTTTTATCTGGATGCAGGCTTTGTCAATGTCAATATTTGGTATTAATGAATTCGCGGCGCGATTGCCAAATGCAATTTGTGGAATTGTAACTCTACTGGTTTTGTATAATATCGGAAGAAAATTAGTTGATGATAAGTTTGGATTGATTTGGGTATTGACTTATGCTGGTTCATTTTTACCTCATTTTTATTTTAAGTCAGGAATTATAGATCCATGGTTTAATCTTTTTATTTATCTCGGGATTTATTATTTTATTTTATTTACAAATAATAAAAGTTCCCGTTTGCTTATATTTTCTGCCCTTTTCATAGGGCTGGGAGTTTTGACGAAAGGACCAGTGGCTGTACTTGTTTTTGGATTATGTGCCGGAGTATATTGGATTAGCAGGCGTTTTCAGCCTTTCATGAGTTGGAAACAAATTATTATTTATACTCTTTCTGTTATTTCTGTTGGAGGATTATGGTTTTTAATGCTTGTGTTGACGGGTAATTCAGCAATTATTAAGGAATTCTTTTTGTATCAGGTGCGATTATTAAGTACGCAGGATGCCGGACATGGAGGTCCGTTTTATTATCACTGGGTAGTATTGTTGATTGGTTGTTTTCCTATGTCTGTATTCGCTTTGCGAGCTTTCCGGAAAAATAGTTTCGATACTCCTTACCAAAAACATTTTAAATTATGGATGATGATTTTGTTTTTTGTCGTACTGATTTTATTCAGCATTGTGAAAACTAAAATTGTTCATTATTCATCTTTGTGCTATTTCCCATTGAGTTTTATGGGTGCTTATTCAGTTTATAAATTGATGACAGGAGAAATTCAATGGAAAAAAAATACCGGTATTTTGTTAGCGATAATTGCAAGTGTTATTGGAATTGCGATTTCTGCTTTACCTTTTATCGAAAAAAATAAACAGGAAATTATTTCTTCAAAAATTATTGAAGACGATTTTGCAATTGAAAATTTAAAAGCAACGGTTTACTGGACAGGCTTTGAATGGTTG
The DNA here is from genome assembly GCA_903870175.1 of uncultured Bacteroidota bacterium. Classification (GTDB taxonomy): domain Bacteria; phylum Bacteroidota; class Bacteroidia; order 2-12-FULL-35-15; family 2-12-FULL-35-15; genus 2-12-FULL-35-15. The sequence goes on along the minus strand of CAIQBY010000115.1, from coordinate 659 downwards.
ATTGGCGCAGTATTAATTATTGGTGTGATTGTAATGTTGTTTTTAATCAACAGAAAAAAAACGACTTTTGGGCTGGTTGGTATTTTTATTATTTCTTTGATTACTGTAAATATGTCGGCTTTGGTGGTGGCTCCGCGAATAGAATTGTATTCGCAAAATGCGGCCATTGAGTTTTATGAATCTTTGCAGAATAAAGATTGTTATGTGACAACGTTGGATTTTAAAAGTTATGCTGATTTATTTTACTTGCACAAAATGGAGCCGACAAATAAGAAGAGTTATGATATCGATTGGCTTCTAAAAGGTGAAATTGATAAACCTGCTTATTTTGTGATAAAAGTTAATGACTTGACGGATACGCAAAAAAATTACCCTGAATTAAAAGAGAAGTACCGCAAAAACGGTTTTGTTTTTTTGGAGCGATTGCCGAAAAAATGAAAGGCATAAAACCACTATTTTATTGTTGAAATTCTCTTCAATTTCCATCCTCAAAAGATTCATCAATTTTATACATTATATCATTAGCGTTTTGATGTTGTAAATAAAAGTTCTTTGAAAGTATTGTTATTGTTTGGTTACAGCGGTTTTATATCCTGCAACGATTTGAATTTATGAGATAAGATTTATTTTTTACCTTGTTGATAAATAATTAATTATGA
>CAIQBY010000114.1 GCA_903870175.1 uncultured Bacteroidota bacterium | reverse complement strand
TCCGGCAAGAGTCGCAATTATTGAATACCTGATGAAAGTAAATACCTGTATCTGTGGAGATATTGTGAATGAATTACCGCTGGCACAACCAACAGTATCACAGCACTTAAAGGAACTTAAAAATGCCGGGCTCATAAAAGGAACAATAGAAGGAAATTCAATTTGTTACTGTGTTGACGAAAAGGCATTAAAAAAACTGGAGAACTATTTCTCAAAAGCTTCAGATAAATTAGTGAAAAATAAAAATAATTGTTGTTAATAATTTAATTAAATAAAAAATGGAAACAGAAGAAAAGATTAAAGAAATGGTAAAGCAGAAATACAGTGAAATAGCTTTACAGAATAAAGAAACAAATCAATCCTCGTGCTGCGGTTCGGGCAGTTGCTCCACCGAAATATATAATATAATGAGTGATGATTATACCCAAATGGAAGGGTATGATGCAAATGCTGATTTGGGGTTAGGATGCGGTTTGCCTACGCAGTTTGCAAAAATCAAAAAAGGAGATTTTATTGTTGATTTAGGAAGTGGAGCAGGTAACGATTGTTTTATTGCAAGAGCGGAAACAGGAGAAACAGGAAAAGTTATTGGTATTGATTTTACTCCTGCAATGATTGAAAAAGCTAGAGTTAATGCTGACAAGCTAGGTTATAATAATGTTGAATTCCGTCAGGGAGATATTGAAAAAATGCCTTTAACGGCAAATGTTGCTGACGTAGTGGTCAGCAATTGTGTCTTGAATCTGGTACCTAACAAAAAGGCAGTGTTTAAAGAAATAATAAGAGTATTAAAGCCGGGTGGTCATTTCAGCATTTCCGATATTGTATTAACAGGCAGTTTGCCTGCTAAAATAAAATCAGCTGCCGAAATGTATGCAGGTTGTGTGGCAAGTGCAATTGATAAAAACGAATACTTAAGCTATATCAAAGAAACAGGATTTGTAAACATAATACTGCAAAAGGAAAAACCAATTATCGTACCTGATGATATTCTAAAAAATTATCTGACAGAAGAAGAAACGGCTGTTTACAAACGCAACCCTACTGTTATTTTCAGTATTACTATATATGCCGAGAAGCCTGAAAATTGTTGTACACCCAATAGCGGATGCTGTTAATCAAATAATTTATGACAGTAACAAATTGTTCACCTGCTGTAAAAAGGAAGAGGTTAGGTTTCCTGGATCGTTATCTTACATTATGGATTTTTCTTGCAATGGTTTTAGGTGTTCTAGTGGGTAATTTTATTCCTTCAAGCAGCTCCTTTATAAATTCATTTTCAAGCGGAACAACTAACATTCCACTTGCCATAGGGCTGATATTAATGATGTATCCACCCTTGGCTAAGGTTAATTACGGGCAAATGAGGGAAGTATTCAAGAATACTAAAGTATTAACTGCGTCCCTCATTCTCAATTGGATTATCGGTCCTGTTTTAATGTTCTTTCTCGCACTCGTTTTTCTGAAAGGTTATCCTGAATATATGATAGGATTAATCCTGATTGGGCTAGCACGCTGCATTGCAATGGTTGTTGTCTGGAATGATTTGGCAGAAGGAAGCAGGGAATATGCAGCAGGACTTATCGCACTTAACAGTATTTTTCAGGTTCTGCTATATAGTGTTTATGCATACATTTTCATTACAATATTGCCTCCTTACTTTGGATTTAAAGGGTATGCAGTAAATTTAAGCATTGCACAAATCGCAAAAAGTGTAGGTATCTATTTAGGAATTCCTTTTTCAGCAGGCATTATCAGCCGTTACACGTTCATCAAACTTAAAGGGGAAGAATGGTTTCAAGCAAAATATGTTCCCGTTATTTCACCAATAACACTAATTGCCTTGTTGTTTACTATTGTTATAATGTTTAGTTTAAAAGGACAATTGATAGTTCAAATACCTATGGATGTTATCCGAATTGCAATTCCGCTTGTAATATATTTTGTAATAATGTTTGTAATGAGTTTTTTTATCGGAAAATATTTCGGAGCAGATTATTCAAAAAGTACATCCATTGCATTTACTGCTACAGGCAACAATTTCGAACTTGCAATTGCTGTTGCCATTGGTGTTTTCGGTATCAATAGCGGTCAGGCATTTGCAGGAGTTATTGGTCCGTTGGTTGAAGTGCCTGCATTAATTGCTTTGGTAAATGTTGCATTTTGGTTTAGAAAAAAATATTATACTATTCAAACATAAACAAATTTAATCACTATGGAAAAAATAAAAGTATTATTTCTCTGTATTCACAATTCAGCACGGAGTCAAATGGCTGAAGCATATTTAAAGAAATTAGGAGGTGATAAATTCCTTCCGGAGAGTGCAGGATTGGAAGCGGGCAAACTTAATCCGTTTGCCGTGGAAGTAATGAAAGAAGAAGGAATAGATATATCAGGCAACACAACAAAGGATGTATTCGAATTTTATAAAGAAGGTAGATTATATAATTTTGTTATTACTGTTTGTGATGAAGCAAGTGCTTCTGCCTGTCCTATATTTCCAGGAGCGCATCAGAAAATAAACTGGAGCTTTCCCGATCCTTCACAGTTTGAAGGTACATACGAAGAAAAGTTGCAGCAGACTAGACAAGTAAGAGATAAAATAAAAGAAGCAGTTATTGCTTTTGTAAAACAAATGAGTTATCCTAATTATTTTTCCATTCAATATAAAGCAGAAACATAGGAAGTAAGAAAATAACTCAAATGTTTATTATCTAGAATAATTGTATTTACATTATATATTCCTCCAGATAAAGAATAAAATATAAAGAAGTATCTTTGAAAACTGGTAAATAGTTTTCAATTAAAAATGCCTAAGACAAAAACAGTATTTCTTTTCTTTTTATCGTTAGTCTGTTTTAATTTGTTTTCACAAACAATAACTCAAACAATCAGAGGCAATATAGTTGATAAAATTTCTCAACATCCTATTCCAGGTGCAATAGTTGTGTTGCTTAATTCCTCGCCAACAAAAGGAGTTTCCGCCGATGAAAACGGAAAATTTCAACTGATAGAAATTCCGGTAGGGCAACAATCACTGAAGATTACATGTATGGGATATAATGAAGTAATTCTCTCGAATCTCATTGTAAATTCAGGCAAGGAATTAGTGCTGACTATTGCAATGGAAGAATCTATACATAAAATGGAGACTATAGAAGTTACCGGAAATCAAAATAAAAACGATGCTATAAATCAGATGTCCACTTTAAGTACCCGTATGTTTTCGGTGGAAGAAACACAGAAGTTTGCAGCCGCATTAAACGACCCTGCCCGCATGGCTACATCTTTTGCAGGTGTTATACAAACAGGTAATGGAAATAATACTATTTCAATACGCGGAAATTCTCCTGATGGATTATTGTGGCGCATGGAAGGTGTGGATATTCCAAATCCCAATCACTTCTCAAGTGTTGGTACTTCCGGCGGCGGCATTTCTATTCTTAGCACTCAATTGCTTGCCAACTCCGATTTTTCTACCGGCGCTTTTGCTGCTGAATACGGCAATGCTTTGTCGGGTGTGTTCGACCTTAAATTAAGAAAGGGAAATAATCAGAAACATGAATATACTGTGCAGGCAAACTTTTATGGTGTGGATGTGGCTGCCGAAGGTCCTTTTAAAAAGGGATACGAAGGTTCGTATTTAATAAATTATCGGTATTCCACACTATTGTTATTAGGTAAATTGAACCTGCCGATTGGTCAGGCGATTACTAATTTTCAGGACTTATCTTTAAATATTGCAATGCCAGCAGCCGGCTTTGGAACCTTTAGTATATTCGGCTTTGGAGGTACAAGTTCTCAGACAACTGCTGCTGTCAAAGATTCAACGAAATGGAAAGACAACGATTTTTCCAACTTGAATACGAGGTTCTATGCCAACACTGCTGCAGTGGGTATTACAAATACAAAACTGCTTGGAAGCCGCTCCTATTTAAAAACTGTATTGTTGTTTTCAGGCACAGGAAACGGGTATTACGAAGATAAATTAAATCAGTATTATAATCCGATACGACAATATTTTGAAAATTATATTCAAGGAAAAATAACATTATCATCTGCATACAACTTTAAAATTAATCCGAAGAACTCCATCAGGACAGGTTTAATTGTGACCAGACTAACATATAACTTATCCCAAAAACAGTGGGTAGATAGCTTAAATACCTTAGTTGATAAAATAAATGTTGTTGGAGCTACCTACACTGACCAACTCTATTTTCAATGGCAACACAAGATTACAGAACGATTTACAACCAATATCGGAATGCACTTTTTGCATCTTATTCTAAATAACACCTACAGTCCTGAGCCTCGCGCATCAATGAAATATGCACTTACAGAGTTGCAGTCAATAAGTTTTGGTTATGGATTACATGGTCAGATACAGCCAATAGGTGTTTACTTTGCTAAAGTACAACAATCGAATGGCGATTACACAACTCCGAATGAGAATACAGGATTGAGCAAAGCCCATCATTTTGTGCTGTCTTATGATATTAATATCAAATCTTTTTTTTATGTAAAAACAGAAATATATTATCAGTATTTATTTAATATCCCAATAAGTACAGATGTTACCAACACTTTCTCGATGTTAAATACAGTGGATGGCTTTACTACTTATAGTCTCTCGAATAAAGGGCTGGGAAGAAATTACGGAGCTGAACTGACATTGGAACGCTTCTTATATAATAACTTTTATCTTTTATTGTCTTCCTCCCTTTACGAATCGAAATACCTTGCTTCCAATGGCATTTGGTATAATACGCTTTACAATACCAATTTCGTGGTAAGTTTAACATCCGGTAAAGACTGGGTGTTATCCGAAAAATATAAGAAAAGGATTATCGGCACAAATATTAAACTGGTTTATACAGGAGGGTACCGTTACACTCCAATAGATGTAAGTTCTTCGATAGCAATGCATCAGGAAGTGGATGATGAAACAAGGTCGTTTGAATACAGATCACCAGATTATTTTAGAGTAGATGTTCGGTTTAGTATAAAAAGGAATTATAAAAAACTTACTGCAATTACTGCTATTGATATTCAAAATGCAACCAATAGAATGAATATTGCAGGCAGTTATTTTGACAAAACCTCCAGCTCGATTAAATATTATTATCAATCAGGTATTATTCCTTTGCTAAGTTATCGGGTTGAATTTTAAATTGATTTATTTAATCATTAGTTTTTAACTTTTGTTTAAAAACTAAAAACAATATTTAATCTTAATTTAATATTACAAAAGCTGAAATTGTAGCTATATTCAATAAAATAAAGTTGCCAAATTTAATATTAATGATACTTTGTTGAAGGTAGGTACTTTGAAAAATTTATGCATTAAAATTTAAAATTTCCCTGTTAGTTGGAATCAAATTTCAAATACAGATTGATTTATAATTATCTTTACCACGAAATAATAATTAATTCAGAAATGAAAATATATAAAGCAGATGAAACGCTTGTTCAAATTCTAATGAAACATGGTTTTATTGAGACCACATCTGCAGATGCAAGAAAAAGAAATAATAGGACATTTAAACTTTCCAAACTCGTAAAACGCGAAATTCATTTCGAAGGCGATAACATTATTTTAATTTATGATTATTCCAATCAGGACAGCCAAACTGAATTATCCGAGCGCGAATTAAAATTATTCCTTTTGTTTTTTAAACTTGAGATTGACGACTTAAATTTGTTATGTCCGTTGAGTGTTTACAGTTTGAAGAAAACCGAAGTTATGCTCAGTATTTTAGCGTCGGAATTGGAATCAAATATTACTCAAGAAAGAAGAGATGCAATTAAACGGATTTTTAAATCACTGGATGATATTAAAATAAAATAATTCTATTTCTTCTACTTATTTGGCACTTGAAATATTATTTGCCGCCACCTCCTTTTCGCCCACCGCCTCTTCTACCACCATTCGCCCTGCTTTCCTTGTTGGCTTTTCTAGCACTTTGTTTGTTAGCTCTTCTTTCCTGACGCGACTGACCGTTCTTATTTCCATTATTCCTATTCCTGTTATTATTCACTCTATTCTCATTCCTTTGTGAATTGTTCCCTGATGTTCTGTTTTCCTGAGGTGCTCTGTTTTGACTCGCAGCTGGAGTTCTGTTAGAGTTCGTGTTCGGTGTTCTTCCTGTATTTGTGTTTGGTGTTCTACTGCCATTTACTGTTCTTGCTCTGTAAGCTTCATGAACAGGAGCATACCGATTAGTAACGGTCATTGATACACTTCTGCGAGGAGCATATAATGCACCTGCTCCAGCTACACGATATACGCCTATAGAATGGTAATAACCACCCCAGCCGTAGCAATGCATATAATGCCAACGCCAAGGATGAACATACCATGGTGACCACCATCTAGGATAAAAACCCCAGTAGAAAGGAGAAACCCAAGGCACATAAGCAGGAGCAAATACGAATCGTACAGAAGGCCATCCCCAAACATTAACAATAACAGGTCTTACAATAAAATCGGAATAATCCATACTATAACCTTCCGATTTTCCTTTTGGTATTTCCTTTTCTTCGTATGGTTCCACTATTTTCTTTTCACCATATAATTCTTCATCTCCAACTATCTGTAATGTTGCAGATTCGTCAGCATCTTTTTGTAATTCAATTACAGCAATATCCTGTGTTTCATCCTTACTTACCGCAACCTTCAAAACAATCGCATGAGTATTGTCTTTCATTAAATCTTGAACAGAAACATAATCTGTTTTGCCGTCATTGTTTAAATCAAGGTTGTTTACATAGTTTGATTCTGTATTAAGTCTCTTTTCAAAATCCTCAAGAGAGGAAGATTTCTTGAACATTTCAAGTGCACCGTGCAAACTAAAATGATCTCCGGGAAGACCTGTGCTGTCAGCTATTATATCTTCGTTAGTTTGAGAAAACACTGACATTGATAAAAGCATAATACTAATCAGAAATAATGGTTTGTAATTTTTCATAGTTGTGGTGTTATTACATTTCTATTAATTGACTTTTATAAGTTATAATAGTTTAATACTCAAAATTTATACAAAAGCAAAAATATGGAATATTCGTCTGTATTTAGCATGCTATCTTTGAATAATTAAAAGTATAATTTTTACTTTCCTTTAATCTCTGTCAGAAGGAGATTAAAATAAGAAAAGTAAATTTTGATTAAAATAATAAACAATTATCCTTTATTGAACTACTAGTTTCTTCACCTCTCTGTCGTTACCTGATTGAAGAATAATAAAATAAACGCCTTTTGATAAGTTCAAATCTTTTGTATTAATAACCTTTAAATGAGTTCCTGTAGTTTGTACTCCTTCCTCAACAGAAGCCAATGTTTTGCCAATCACATCTGCAATAGTTATTTTTACTGATGATGCAGCAATAAGGCTAAACTGAAGGGCTACATTATCTGAAGATGGGTTTGGAAATAAAGAAAAATCAAGTTGATTTTCGGCAAGCTCATTTACTCCTGCACCTGAATGATAAACATCCTGATATGCAACATTGGTAAGAGTAATATTAGTTCCATTTATTGTACCGTCAATTTCAAGAACAGGAATTTGTTTGCCGGCAGCAAGCCACTTATATTCAACTCTTTTAGGCTGTGGTACATTGCTGCCAAAACTTAAAGAAGAAAGATAAATAGTATCGGAGCTTGTAATTATTGATTTCACTCTCAAGGTTTGAAATGTATCTAAAGGTGTGATTAATGTTCCCCATCCATCTATCACATTCACACGGTGACCTGTTTGCCCATAATAACCGATAGTAGGAATAGGTAATCCATACTTATAATCACACGAATCGGTATTGCCATAGTTCATCGGAAAGGTATATCTCACATCATCTGCAGTATATAAAAATGGAAGTGGAGTACCATTAATTGTATAGCCCGAACCTACCTGTTTTAAAGAAGAAGAGGACTCTTTATAAAAATCATAAGCTGCAGAAAAAGTAACTCCCGGAATTGGCAAACTGGTCAGATTCCTGTTTTCCATTCCGAAAGATGTATTTAAAACACTGAAAAGAAGAGCATAGATAGATGGAAATGTAAAAGGAGAATCGAACTTTTGCTCCTGCTGACTATTATAGGTTAATGTAGAATAATCCCAGTTATAATTCGGACCGGTTAATGTTTCATCTATTGTACCTATTGTATTAGTTATGCTCAGCATTACGGAGTCTCCTGCAACAGGCATATCGCTGTTGGTTATGGTAATCTGTGCTTTTGAAACTGTTACTAAAAGTAAACAGGAAATAATAAAAGTAATTTTTTTCATAGGTATGATTTTATTGTTTTGTAAAAGTGAGAAAATTAATTCATACTTTTACAGAAAAAAATAAAAAAGTAGATGAATATGAAACATTTAACCAAATTTTGCCTTATGACTTTTGTCATAATTTCCATAATTTTTTTTAATTCCTGCAATAAAAACAAAAACGATGCTTTAACCACTACTCCTCCGACACCCAATCTTGTTTTCAAATTTAAGTTTGACAGTACTCAGGTAAGGCTTGATAATTTTGGAAACCCTGCTACAATCCCTGCCGGTAATGCAGCACAAACTCCAACCAATTTTTCCATCAGTCAGCATTATATCGAACTGGCAAATGATTTTGATTCACTGGGGCATGGCAAAATATTATTTACCGGACATACAACTACTGCAGGTGGTGGCACAGCTGCCATCGACTATTCGGCATGTACTATCACCGGTGATGGTGTGGTGTTTTTTACTAAACCATTGAAACAGATTACTCCTGGTTCGTACAACTGGCTGCGTGTTTCGCTTGCCTTCCAGAATTATAATATCATATATAAAGCGAATGCCATTCCAACCACTAATCATACTGCTATCGGGACGGTAGCTTCTTTTATTGGTTATAAAACATATATTACATCCTATACAATTAATGGACACACTTACACGCCAAGTGCAGCTACCGGCGGACCCGGAAATCATTTGCAGGGATACTGGGGTTTTGAAACCGACATAGCAGGTACTAATTATTTTTACGATGGACAGGCACCTGCCGGCGCTACCACTGTTCCTAACCCTAACTTTGCCAATTCGCCTGTGCCTGCCGGAAGTTGTGTGGTTACAGGCAAGTTTGTGAACCACGGATTGACAACTTCACCGCTTGTTATTACCGGTAACGAAACCTCGGATATTGTCATAACTGTTTCCTTATCTATTAATAAAAGTTTTGAATGGAAAGAAGGTGGTACTCCTGATGGAATCTATCAGCCCGAAGTAGGGGATACTGTTCAAAATATGGGTGTTCGCGGATTAATACCTATTGTTAATTAATTCAAGTTGCTGGTTCATTGCAAATTAATTCTGGCCAAAAGTCCCTATGATACTGCCTTGTAATCATATTTCCTCTAGCAACTTATGTTAATTAATGTAATCTGATTTCGGGAGATGATTAACTTCAATATGATCTATTATTCTGAAAAATCAATATAACTGTTTTTGAAACATAATAATTATGTTCCAATTACTTTTGAAGGCAAACTTGCTATTGTGCATTATCATTTGATTTAGGTACATTTGCAGCACTATCTCTATCAACTTGAATACTGCTAAAATATTTTTTCTATTATGTGCTGCTGTTATTATAGCATCAGTTTATCATACTAATAGCAATGCACAAACTCCTGCATGTGATATAAAGAAAAACACAAAGATTTATTCGTTAAACAAATTAAGCTGTGCCAAAGAGTTTAATTATTTGCAGGGTGCTCCATTGTCTAGTAAATACGGGCAGGTGGAGTGCGTAAAAATTGTTTATAACATCAATGATAAACAGGTATATTATATCAACTCAAAACTATTTCAGTTTCATTATGATTTCTGCACGTTTGCGCTGGGATATACCAAATCACTCGAATTTTTTAATTATGATGAATATGGAGAAACACCTAACAGGGAATTTCTGCTTGCCAATCTTAATTATTATTCCGCAGCAAATAAATTTATTTTCGAGTTTTTTGCAAATGATAAAATTTCTACTGAAAATATTATTCTGTTCTACGAGCATTTAAAAGCAACTGCTTATTTCGGTGATAAACTTTATCTGATGGTAAATTCAAACGAAATAATGAATAGGTTAGGCGACCTGAAAGGGAAGGTACCATTGGTTTATCCTGAAGATGTATATAAATTTCAAAAATATCAGGCACTTAATAAAGAGGAAACCTATGGTTATATACATAAGATAAGTGATTATGATTCCGAAAAAAAATCAATCAAGGTACATGATATTATAGTTGTGAAAAATGTGCCGCAGGATGTCCCCTTAATTTCCGGTATTATAACAGACCAGTTTCAAACTCCATTAAGCCATATAAATATTCTGAGTCATAACAGACGAACACCAAATGCATCGAGCAAAGGAATTTGGAACAGCACATTGATTGATACTTTGAATGGTAAGCTGGTGCATTATATTGTGAAAGACGATGCGCAGGTTTTAAAACCTGCTTTGCCGGCTGATGCTGAAAAATTCTGGGAAAAGAAAAGTAAATCGTCACTACTTATTAAGCTGAAACTTAATACTGCTGTTTCTGGGCTTTTAAGTATGAAAATGTTGAGTAAAAAATCGGTGGATATAGTTGGCGGAAAAGCAGCGAATATGGGTGAACTGTCGAAAATAAAAGTGAACAATACTCCTCTGCCGATACCCGAAGAAGCATTTGCCATTCCTGTTTTTTATTATGTGCAACACATTAATAAATCAGGTATTATCGATAGTATTAATAAAATAGTGGATAACGACAGCATCAAATATAATTATATGCTGCTTGACAAAGGATTGAAAAAAATAAGAGAGATGATTAAGGGAACTCCTATTGATACTGCTTTACTGGGAATGGTGGAACGGAAAATAAGGAGCAGCAGATATAAAACATTCCGGTTTCGTTCTTCCACAAATTCCGAAGATATTGAGAATTTTAATGGTGCCGGACTGTATGATTCCAAATCAGGAACATTGGGAGATTCAATAAAAACAATAGAAAGAGCAATTAAGCAAGTATGGGCGAGTGTATGGAATACCCGGGCTTTTCAGGAACGCGAATATTTTAAAATAGACCAGCATACAGTAGCTATGGGAATATTGGTGCACAAGGCATTCGGTACCGAATCGGCAAACGGAGTGGCTGTAACAAGCAATATATACAGAGACAACTATCCTGCATTTACCATTAATGTGCAGAAAGGTGAAGCAAGTGTGGTGTTTCCGCCCGACAGCGTAAACTGCGATCAGATTATAATAGGCACACGTCATATCAGCGGAAGCCAACAACCAAGTATAGATTATATTACACGGTCTAATTTAAAACCTTATGGAAATGTGTTGTCAGAAAAAGAAATAGATATACTTGTGGAATATCTTTCGGCAATAAAATGGCATTATTATAAATTAGCCCGTGCAGGATTAAAATATTCGTATGATAATTTTTCGATGGATGTGGAGTTCAAGCTTGATGCCGTTACCCGAAAAATAATTATTAAACAGGCAAGACCTTATTAAGTTGTTTTTTTATTCTTCTTCTCTCCGCTTGTGCGGATCAGCATTTATCCCTTCTTTTAGTCCTATTTGTATCAGAAACTGATTAACAGAATTTCGATAATCATGATGGAAATTAGCAAACTTTTTATTAGGTTGTCGGTTAATACCCCGAGGCTCTGCCTCGGAATTAAAAAAATCCTTTAACTGATACCTCGAGGCTCTGCCTCGGGGTAATTCATTCTTAATTTTTGCTGTTGTTTTTTATTAGGTTGTCGGTTAATACCCCGAGGCTCTGCCTCGGAATTAAAAAAATCCTTTAACTGATACCTCGAGGCTCTGCCTCGGGGTAATTCATTTT
>CAIQBY010000113.1 GCA_903870175.1 uncultured Bacteroidota bacterium | reverse complement strand
AGTTTGATACAGGAACGCTATCAATTAAGGTTATCGAATATCCGCAGGTATCAACATGCTGTTGACTATGAGTCATAGAGTCACCAATATTCAGATTAAAATTGTACAATAAAGAATCTCCCGATGACTGCCATTGACGAATTTGTTTTAACGTGTCACGTATATAAGTATAAGGATGCACGGTATCACTATTTCCATAATATCCATAAGTTCCATACGTTGGATCACAATCATCAAAATACAATTCTTTTCTAAAAACTTTATGGTATTTGTATCCTCCTAGAATAGTATCTCCCTTTAAATAATAATAAATATTGCCGCTAATAGAAGAACAATATGGACCAGGATAACAATTTGAATGCACTACCCAAACTGGATTATTATCTAAGTAACGATGTTGCCCTTCCACTTTTCCAAAGAAACAAAAACAAATAAATACTATGAATAAAAATTTTTTCAAGTGCGGTGGTAATTAATTATCAGCAAAGATAAGTAATTTAAAATACCACTAACTCAAAATAAACAACCCTCCGCATCTCAATAATGATTATCATTACCAATATTAATAATTCAAATTTAAAAACAAACTGCTATGACTATTATTAAAAAGATTGCCAAAAAAGTGTTGAGTGCTGCGAAAATGAAGGTTTTGAGGAAGAAAACAAAGGTGGAAAAACTGGCTTATCAGTGGGAACAAAATGCTATGCTTGGTGATGAGAATATTAATAGGCTCGAGGAAAAGTATCCTAATATAAGTTCTACTCCACGTCAGAATTTTAATGTGAATAATAATAAGAAGATTCTGAAAATGATGGAAGAAGGTAAATTGAATGATGAAATTATTGCTACCGGATTTGGTGGACGCACTAAAATAGAGCTTTCCAGAGCAGCTTTTGATTTGATGAAAGGGAAATTAAAAAGTTAATTGTCGGAAAGTAGGATTAATAAACATAAAATACAGAAAGGACTTGGATTTTATGTGGATTTTTATATATTACTTTACCGCAGAAATGAAAATGAGAAGTACGGATTTTAAAAGTGGGTTAGCGGATTTAAGGATTCGGTTAACGGAATTTGAAAATGCGGCAACGGAATCGAGAACTCGGTTAACGGATTTCGAAAATGGGTTAACGGAATTCAGGATTCGGTTAACGAAATCCCGGAAATCGTTAACCGAATCCTGAAAATCGTTAGTACTGAAAAGGATAAAAAATCCGCAGAATATTTGTTGAAAGGATTAAAAACAGTAGAGAGTAGAGATAATTAACCTTAAATAATAACTAAATAAATCAAAATTATGGCAAGAAGTAAAGATTGGATTCCGGCAAAGAATCTGTTATTCAAAGAATTTCAGGATACGTTTTGCGCAGGAGCAGATGATAATCAGGCTGGCTGGGTTTTGGACCCGGGCAAAGTGACTATATTGCTTAAATTACAGAAAACGTATCTTGGTTTTTATGCCATTACAGCGGTTAAAAACGGATTTACGGGGCTGGATGAGGCGAATACCGCATCAGCCAAAAAGGCATTGAAAAAAGCAGTGCGTACTATGGGTATTGACGAAATGAAAACCAATGCCAATATGACGGACGAAGACCGCCTGTCGGTAGGTGTACACAACGACAGCGGCACACATACAGCCGCACCTATCGAAAAAACATCGCCTGTAATACAGGGAAGCAATAAAGGCTCGCTGGGCTATCAAATAATACATTCGTCGGCGGGCAGCATTAAATCGCACGAATTGCCTGCCGGACAAATAGGCATAATCACGAAAATAGGTTTCTATAAAAAAGGCGACCCCGTGCCTACCGAAGACCTGTGTACTCAAATGGACATTTTGGGCAAATCGCCTGCTATGATTACCTTTAATGGTACTAATTTCGGCTTGCTTTTTATCGGCTTTGCCAGATATATTAATTCGCGCAAACAACTTGGATTGGTGGCTACCACATTTACCGGCGTGGTTTCTTGATTTCAAATTACGAAATTCAAAGTCGTAATTCGTAATTTGAAATTCGTAATTTAGAAAAGAGCTTCGCAGAAATGTGAAGCTTTTTTTATGAGATGCAATGTTTTTAGAAAATCAGACTTCTTCGGAAAATAGTTACGTCATTGCGAGCGTAGCGAAGCAATCTCAATAAATAATGAGATTGCTTCGGATGAAAAATCCTCGCAATGACGTTATAAAATTATTTTCTGAAGAAATCAATTGAAATTGGAAGTAATTTTTAATTGGTTGAACGGAAGTGAGAATTT
>CAIQBY010000112.1 GCA_903870175.1 uncultured Bacteroidota bacterium | reverse complement strand
TATCAACGGTAACGGTAAATCCGCTGCCAATCACAACAGTCAATTCACCGGCCATCTGTGCGGGTCAGACGGCGACTTTGACAGCTAACGGAGCAACAACTTATACCTGGTCAGCGGGAGCAACAGCTAATGGTGTGAATACTGCTACTATTTCTCCAGTTGCTGCAACTTCTTACACTGTAACAGGTATTTCATCAGGATGTTCAAGTACTGCAGTTTCTCAAGTATCTATTAACCCATTGCCAACTGCAACAGTTACTGGAGGAGGCGAGGTTTGCCAAGGAGTAACTGCGCCATCTGTAATAATAATTTTTACTGGTATAGGGCCATGGAACTTTACCTTATCTAATGGTATTACAAATATTGCATTATCTACTTCAATTTCACCTTACATACTAAATAATCCACCTGCAGGGACTTATACAGTCGTTTCGGTATCGGATGTGAATTGTACTGGAATATCAAATGGTAGTGCTATTGTAATTATTGATCCTTTACCAGTTGCTTCCTTTATAGCACCGCCTTCTGGGTGCGCTCCTGTATGTGGATCCTTTATAAATACAAGCTCTATTTCATCAGGAGTAATAACAGGTTGGGCATGGAGTGTAAGCAATGGAGTAACTTCAAATCAATCAAGCCCTAATATTTGTTTAACAAGCACAGGTACTTATACGGTTTCGTTGACAGTTACTTCTGATGCAGGCTGCACATCAAATAATACAAATAATACAAGTACTATTACAGTGCACCCAGTCCCTCATGCAAGCTTCTCAGTTCCTCGCCCAATTAGTGTTGCTAACGCAAATGTTCAGGTTACTGATTACTCAACAGGTGCTACGTCGTGGAACTGGAATTTTGGCGATTCATATTCACCGGCGAGTACTAATACAAGTACATTGGAAAATCCAACACATTTTTATCCCCAACTTGGAAATTATTGTATTTTACTAACGGTGAGCAATGGGTATTGTATTGATACTGCCGATGTATGTTTTGAGATAGGACCTGAATTTGAGTTCTATATTCCAAATGCCTTCAGTCCAAATGGAGATGGAACAAATGACGATTTTTTTGGAAAGGGAATTGGAATTGTGGAATATCAAATGGATATTTGGGATAGATGGGGTATGCATATTTTCCATTGTAACGACATCAATGATCATTGGGATGGCAGATTAAAAGGGGATTTGGTTCAACAAGATGTATACGTATATGTTGTAGTTCTAAAGGATGTATTTGGCGAACCTCATAGATACATGGGTACAGTTACTGTGGTTAGGTAAAAAAATGTCTTTCAAAATGAAAAGATTATATTCCATCACAATACTGCAATCGTAGGTAAAAAGAATTCCTATATTTTAAATTGCTTCTGACAGATTTGTAAATACTATTTATTCAGAGGTGGTGTTTTTTCGAAAATCGAATTGTAAAAATAAAGTCCTAATTTCTTTGGGATTTTTTTTTGAAAAAAAATTAATAATTTAGAAACACACGCCCGAAACTTTTAAAGAAACGGACAAATCTTTTTGAGAAACGGGCAAATCTTTTGAAGAACACCTGAATATTTTTTAGAAACAGAGAAATCTATTCAGGGAACGGGAGAATTTTTTGGAGAAAGAGGAGAATCTTTTGAGGAATACCCGAAACTTTTGAAGTAACGGGCGAAACTTTTGAAGAAACAGGCGAATATTTTTAAGAAACGGACGAATGTTTTAACTATAATGTTGTTTTATAGTATATTGAATAAAATTAGGGCGAAAATGAACTGGCAAATGCGGAGGATAAGACAGGGAAATTTTAGAATGTTTTTTTTCTAAAAAATTGTAACGCTCAAAAGTTCTTAATTGATTTTTGCTTATCAAAAACAAGATTAACATTTAGTAAATGAGTTAATAACAAAAAATACCTACCTTTGAGAAGAAAAAAAACAATAATTAAC
>CAIQBY010000111.1 GCA_903870175.1 uncultured Bacteroidota bacterium | reverse complement strand
CCTTTCATTTTTTCCTGGCTTACATCGGCAGCCTTCATCCAGGCAGTGCCAAGTACTTTGGGGTTGTACCAGATAAAACCCATAATCATCGGCACAAGTGCTGCAATGATTACAATCATAAAATTTATGTGCATATTATTAAGATTTAAAGTTTGTTCAAAGATAGAAAAAAGTATTAAGTAAAAAAGTATTAAGTACAGAGTATTAAGTAGTATGAAACGAGATGCTGTACTTAATACTTAATACTCTTTACTTAATACTTCCGTCTCAATAAGAAAGCCTTGGGTTTTTAAATCTTTCCAGAAATCTCTGTATGACTTTATTACAGCGTCGGGATTTTCAATAGTAATATAATCAAACTTCATAGCTAATGCCGCAAAAGCCATTACCATTCTGTGATCATCATACGCAGCAATGCATTCAGGTTGAAGTAGAGTTTCCCGAGAAGATATTTTAATGCTGTTATCATTTTCAATTTCTACTTCAACACCTAATTTACAAAGTTCATTTTTCAGAGCAATAATCCTGTCGGTTTCTTTTATTTTCAAAGTATGCAAACCATTAAAATAAGCTGATATATTTAATGCACTTACCACCACCGCTATTGTTTGCACTAAATCAGGACAATCGGAAAAATCGAACCCAAAATGTTCAGGATGCAAATTGAATTTGGAAAGATGTACGCCATCTTCTGTATGAATAGTTTTTATTCCGAAGAAAGAAAACAAATCTGCAACAACGGCATCACCCTGCAAACTCGGATGTTTTAAACCTTTTATATTAAAATCCACTTCTTTTGATAATGCCGCTATTGCATACCAATATGAAGCGGAACTCCAATCTCCTTCTACTTCATAAGCATATCCAATATCAGATTTTATATGATAGTTTTGCTTGCTAACCGAAATAATATCTTCCTGCCATTGCCCATAAACCCTGAATTCCTGCATCATTTTTAATGTCATGTCAATATAAGGCCGTGATGTTATTTTTCCTTTAAATTGTATTGTCAATCCATTATGAAGTTCAGGTGAAATTAATAATAGTGCAGAAATAAACTGGCTGCTTACGTTTCCGTCAATAAGCACTTCACCGCCTTTTAATGTTTTACCTGTAATTTTTAAAGGAGGATAACCTTCTTCCTCCAGATATTCAATGTCAGCACCCAATTGTCGAAGTGCATCCACAAGAATTCCGATAGGTCGCTTTTTCATTCTGTCATTTCCTGTCAATGTAAATATTCCGGGCTTGACAGAAAAGTAAGCAGTCAGAAATCGCATTGCTGTTCCTGCTCCGCCAACATTGAATGTAATTTCAGGAAATGGTCCCGAATATAAAGTGTCCAATATTTCTTTCAGAATAACAGTATCTTCGGCAGTGGCAATATTTTTTATTTCAAAACGTTCCCTGCACAATGCCTGTATAATAAGTATGCGATTACTTTCACTCTTCGACGCAGAAAGGGTTACAGTTCCTTTCAGCGTTTTGGAAGGATGTGAAACTCGATACATCATAATTTGAAATGCTTAGTTTCTTTTGAGTAATAGCTTAAGGAATCTATTATTAATTCAGGTGATACTTTTTTATTTATTTCGCAGGTTCCAATTGCTGACAATAAAGAAAAATTAAAATCTCCCTTCTCATTTTTCTTATCGTGTTTCATAATTTCTATCAGTCTGTGCGAATCCATTTTGTCGATAATTACGGGTTTAAAATTACGAAAAATAAATTCAGTAATTTCTTTTAATTCGTCCTTTGATAATTTACATATTTTATGTGAAAGGAAGGATTCGCAAATCATTCCAATAGCCACAGCTTCGCCATGCAATAAACTTATTTGGCTATTCGATTCAAGTGAAAATGTTTCCAAGGCATGGCCGATAGTATGCCCGAAATTTAAAACTTTCCGGATATTTTTTTCATTGGGATCTTCCAAAACAATTTTGTTTTTAATATTAATTGAGGTAACAATTAAATCATCCAGAAAATCCGTTTCGGAAAAATCAGTTGAAGATAGTTTCAACCAGTAATTTTTATCGGCAATTAAAGCATGCTTAATTATTTCAGCAAATCCTGATTGTATTTGACGAATATGAAGTGTGTTAATAAAATCGCTGTTAATAAAAACAGAGGCCGGATTATTATAAATACCAACTTCGTTTTTTATATTATTTAAATCGACACCCAGTTTCCCGCCAACAGACGCATCAACTTGTGCAAGCAAAGTGGTAGGTATGTTAATAAAATCTATTCCCCTTTTAAATGTGGTAGCTACAAAACCACCTAAATCTGCGATAACACCACCACCCAAATTTACAAACAATGCATTTCTGTCAGCCTTATATTCGCTTAATGCGCCCCATAGCTGAATGCAAACTTCAATGGTTTTATTTTCTTCCCCACTTTCAATTTCAAAAATCTCGGCATCTTTAAAGGCATCAATTTTTTCTACCAATGGTGGATAACAATGCAGTAAGGAGTTTTCGTCAACAAGAATAAATATTTTAGAATATCCCTTTTTATTGGCTTTCAGAAATCGATTTATATTATTGCAAATATCACTCGAAACAAAAATGGAATAATTTTTTGCTTTAATTTCGGTCATACATAATTGGTATTATAAACAAATATAAGAAAATACAATTCACAAAGCTCTATTTTCGACCAATAATATAATAGGATAGAGGAATGTAAGATATGACTTCAATCATTTTGGGAGAAGGAATTGAAGCCCTTTTTTTCTTATCTTTGTGGTCTATAAAATCACTAAAAATGCTCTCATTTAATAACACAAAAGTTTCATTTTCGGGTAAAACGGATAAAGACTTAGTCCGTTCATATTGGCTTTTCAAATTTATATCTTTTAATTGGGTGGTGAGTTTCGGAAAAGCAATGACTGACTTTGCACTGAAACTTAACTTGCCGATAAAACGAATTATTAAAGCTACGGTTTTCAAACAGTTTTGTGGTGGAGAAAACATTGCTGAATGTGATAAAACGGTGAATGATTTGAGCCGATTCAATATCGGAACCATCCTTGACTATTCAGTTGAAGGTAAAGAAGCGGAAGAAGATTTAGATCATTGTGCTGCCGAAACACTTGCTAATATTGCTAAAGCAAAAGGAGATACAAATATTCCTTTCTGTGTATTTAAAGTTACAGGACTTGCCAGAATGGAATTGTTGGAAAAGGTTTCTGCAAAAGCAACATTAACAGATGATGAAAATAAGGAATACGAGCGTGTCAGAGGAAGAGTTTCCGCTATATGCAAGGCATCTTATGAAGCAAATGTTCCAATGTTTATTGATGCTGAACATAGCTGGATACAGGATGCAATAGATGATTTGAGCAATGAAATGATGGCATTGTATAATAAGGAGAAACCTATTGTTTATAATACTTATCAGCTTTACAGGAAAGACAGGTTGGCATATTTAAAGCATTCTTTTGATGAATCGTTAAAGGGGAATTATTATATGGGGGCCAAATTAGTGCGTGGCGCATATATGGAAAAGGAACGTGCAAGAGCAATTGAAAAGGGTTATCCGTCACCTATACATGAAACAAAAGCGGATACTGATAAAGATTATAATGCAGCATTGGCTTTTTGCGTTGACCATATTGACAGAATTGCAATTTGTGCTGGAACGCATAACGAACAATCATCTTTGGAATTGGTGGAGATGATGAAAAACAAGAACATCAAATCTATAAATAAACATATTTACTTTTCTCAATTGCTTGGTATGAGTGACCATATCAGCTACAATCTTGCTGAAGCGGGATACAACGTTTCCAAATACGTTCCTTACGGTCCGGTGAAAGAAGTGTTGCCTTATCTTATCAGAAGAGCTCAGGAAAATACTTCGGTAAAAGGACAGACAGGAAGAGAACTTGGTCTTATTATTAAAGAGAAAGAAAGACGCGCTTCTGTTGCTTTAACTGTTGTAAAGAAGGACTGTTAAAGACTATTCTATTTTTTATTTCCATGATTATCCCGAATAAATAATTGTTTATTCGGAAACTTCAAATCACAAAATTTCCTAAAAAACATTCCCCCAATATAAATTGTTTTTACTTTTGCGTTTAACCAAATGGTTAAACTATAAGATTAAATGAAACAGTTAAAAGATACTTCGACCGAGGAAAAGATACTGGATGCCGCCAAAGAAGTATTTATGAAATACGGCTTGTATGGTGCCCGTATGCAGGATATTGCGGATACAGCCAAAATAAATAAAGCATTGCTTCATTATTATTTCAGGAACAAAGAAAAGCTTTTTGATAAGGTATTTGAAGGAGCTTTGGCAAAGTATTTCGAAGTGATGGAGGTTTTTTCCAATGAAGCATTTCCTATTAAGAAGAGATTATTTATATATGTAGATAGAATTGTTGATTTCTATTTCGAATATCCTCAAATGACTATGTTTATTATAAAGGAGATTGGAAATAATCCCGAATTAATCAAACAAAAAATAGCAGAAGCAAAGAAAAATAAAACAATTAAGCTGATTCATGTGTTGGAAGAGGAGATGAAAATAGGCGCAATAAAGAAATTTGATGCTACCATGTTTATGATTAATCTGCAGTCGCTTTGCTCATATCCTTTTCTTGCTTCTCCCATGTTTAAATATTCGGTGAAGGCACAAGGGAAAGACTGGGAGAAAGAATTCAGTACAGAAAAATTAAAACATACCGTAAAGTTATTTATAGAAAATACATTAACAAAATAAAACCCGATTATAAAAAATGAAAAGAATAACATTATTATTAATACTTATTTCAAGCGTTTGTTTTGCACAAAAGGAAACCCTGTCTCTCGACTCCTGCATACAGATGGCGAAAAGAAATTATCCGCTTATCAAACAAAACAATCTGATAACGGAGAACGAAAAAAATAATCTTAGTCAGGATAATAAAAACTGGCTGCCTAAATTATCTTTTATCTCTCAGGCAACTTATCAGTCCGAAGTGATTTCGTTTCTGGGACTTTCATTTCCCCACGACAGTTATCTAAATGCTCTTAATTTAGAACAGACTCTATTTGATGGCGGGCAAACTAAAAAACAAAAGCAGTTGGATAAATTAAATGGAGAAACTGATATTCAGAAAAACCAAATTGAATTATATCAACTTGTTGACAGGATAAATCAGCTGTACAGCTCAATTCTGCTGACTCGTGAGAATATTAAAACACTTTCCATTTATAAAGATGATATCGGGAATAAAAAAGGGAATCTTGTTTCTTCTGTAAAAAACGGACTCACTTTGCAAAGTAATCTGGATGAACTGGAAGCAGAGGAATTAAAAACCGAGCAATCCATCCTTGAAGCAAAAGATAATATTATTGCATTATATCAATCGTTGGGAATGTATATCAACAAGGCGATTAATGATAGTACTGCATTATCCACCGAGCCAATATTAAGAACATCGGCTGGTGAGGAAATCAATCGCCCGGAGTTAAAATTATTTGAAACCCAAAAGGCGATGCTTGATGCAAAACATAAATTGAATAATAGAATTGCATTGCCTAAACTTACAGTGAGTGCTGAAGGTGCCTACGGACGCCCAGGTCCTAACTTCCTTGATCAGGATTTGCGTTTCTTCGGACAAGCTTCCATTAATTTGAAATGGAATATTGGAAATCTTTATACGCTGAAGAATGAAAAGCAAAATACCACAATCGGTAAAAAGATGGTGGATGTGCAAAAAGAAGTATTTGAATTTAATACCAAAAATGCAATGACAACAGAGTTTGCACAGATTAATTCGTTGAAAGATATTATAGAAAAAGATAAAATGATAATTGAAAAAAGGCATAATATTACCAAGACTTCTTCGAGCCAACTGGAGAACGGAACCATTACTTCTACTGATTATTTAACGCAGCTGAATGCTGAAATGCAGGCTGTGTTGAATCAGAAAGTACATGAAATTAAATTGATGAATGCGATTACAAATTATAATACAACTAAAGGAATTACCAATTTTTAAAACAAAATAACAATGACAAAACAACAACAACCTCAAGAGGAAACAATGGATTACAACAATGAAGAAAAGAAAAGCAAAAAGAAATTAGTAATAATTTCGGCTGTTTTGGGTACTATATTAACAATAGGAATTATCTATTTTATTATCAGTGCCAATTATGAAAGTACCGACAATGCGCAGATAGATGCTGATATAGTGCCTATTAAATCAAGTGTTTCGGGTTATATTAAATATATAAAGTTTAAAGATAATCAACAGGTGAAAAAAGGAGATACACTTGTGATTATTGATGACACTGATTTAAAAACAAGAGTTGCTCAATCGGAAGCAGCATTGGAAAATGCAAAAGCTAATTTAATTTCGGTGCAGAATAACGCAAGTGCATCGTCTGAAAATGCTGATGCTTCTGCATTATCATCCTCTTCTGTTCAGCAGAATATAAATTCTGCGAAAGCAAGATTGACAAAATCACAGGGTGATTATAAACGTGCTGAAAATATGTTTGCCGCAAAAGCAGCTACTCAGGCGCAGCTGGATGCAGCAAAAGCTGACCTTGATGTGGCGCAGGCGCAATATGACGGAGCAGTGAGTCAGTATAAATCTTCTTCTGCACAGTCGCAGGGAGTGCGCTCTCAGGCGGAAGCACAGAAAGCACAAATATCTTTGGCAGAAGCAATGGTGAAACAAAGAGAGGCGGAATTGGTACTTGCTAAAACACAATTGAGTTATTCAATAGTATTGTCGCCATGTGATGGAATAGCTACCAGACGTGCAGTTGAGGTGGGCCAGTATATAACTATGGCGCAACCTTTATGTTCTGCAATTGACAATTCTCATCTTTGGGTAACCGCTAATTTCAAAGAAACTCAGGTAAGAAAAATTAAGATTGGGCAAACAGTTAATATTAAAATTGATGCATTTCCGGATATTAAAATTGCCGGTAAAGTTGAGTCTTACATTGGTGCAACAGGTGCAAAATTCTCTTTGCTTCCTCCTGATAATTCAACAGGAAATTTTGTGAAGATTGTTCAACGTGTTCCTGTACGTATTGATTTGACAGATGTTCCGAAAGAAGCTGTATCTGTGTTATATCCCGGATTGAGTGTGTTTGCAGAAGTTAATGTGAAATAATTTTTACAAAATTGGAAGCGTTACATCATAAACCAGTATATCCTACGGGCGCAACAAAGTGGATTTTAATCCTTACTGCCATCTCGTGCGCCATACTCGAATTAATTGATACTACTGTTGTAAACGTGTCGCTGCGCGAGATTAGCGGAAGCATAGGCGCTACAACAACTGAGATTGCCTGGGTGGTAACTGCTTATGCAATTTCAAATGTTATCATCATTCCGCTTACCAGTATGTTGTCCGATTTGTTTGGCAGGAAAACATATTTTACCGGTTCTGTAGTACTATTTACTTTTGCATCGTTAATGTGCGGCTTGTCTACAAACCTGTGGATGCTGGTGTTCTGGCGTTTTGTGCAGGGAATCGGCGGCGGCGGATTATTATCTACAGCTCAGTCAATTATTGTAGGTGCATTTCCTCCTGAAAAGATAAATACAGGCAATGCGATTTTCGG
>CAIQBY010000110.1 GCA_903870175.1 uncultured Bacteroidota bacterium | reverse complement strand
GAATACAGTGATGCCAATTATAATATCGGCTATTCTTACTATAAACTGGACGATTGGGCGAACAGCATTTTATGGTTCAGGAAGTTTGTGACCTTTAAATCAAAAGCTGATGAAAAGAAAATAAATGATGCGCTTAACCGGATTGGAGACGGTTATTTTATGACCCGTGATTATTCCAATGCAGCGGAATACTACGACCAGTCTTACAAAATGAAATTGGTTAATGCCGATTATGCATTATTTCAAAGGGCATTGGCTTATGGTGTTCAGAAAAAATACACCGAGAAGATTGCTGATTTAAAATTATTCATTACCAATTATTCCAGCACAGGTTCTACATATGTTCAACGTGCAAAGTTTGAACTTGCTAATACTTATTTATCGGACAATCAGACAGAACTTGCATTAGCAGGATTCAAAAAATTTATTGAAGAGTATCCAAACAGTATTTACGAAAACACTTGTTTAAGCAAAATCGGTTTGATTTATTATAATCAACATGACGATGAAAATGCACTTGCGAATTTTGACAAGTTGATTAAACGCGACCGCAAATCGCCTGATGCAAATACTGCAATTGATATTGTAAAAAAGATTTATGCTTCGAAAGGAGATGTACAGAAAATGGAAGAATATTTAACTTCTGTTGGTGCTACTATCCCGCAGGCTGCCCTTGATACAATTGCCTATAATATAGGGAAGACGCATTATATGGAACAGGATTGCAAAAATGTTGTAACTGATTTTGAAAAGTACATCCAAAAATTTCCTAATGGAATATTCATTCTGCAAGCTAATTATTACAAGGCAGACTGTGATGATAAAAACGAAAACTCGGATGCTGCATTAAGCGGATATACTTATGTTATAAGCAAAAATAAAAGCGAGTTTACTGAACCATCCTTAAGTCGTGCTTCGGATATATTATACAAAAAACAAAATTACACACAGGCTTTGGATTACTATAAACAGTTGGAACAAATTGCTGAAGTACCTAAAAACAGTGGCTCTGCAAAAGTCGGCATAATGAGATGTGATTATCAATTGAAAAATTATGCAGATGCAATTAATTATGCTAAAAAAGTAATCGTACCAGAAAAACTTCCTTCGGAATTAAAAAGTGAAGCACATTATACAATTGCACAATCATCTTTTATATTAGCAGGTGCAAAACATTTTATTGATTCGACATCGGAAGAAGCAAAGCATAAATATGATGAAGCATTGGCAGAATTTCAAACTGTTGTAAACAGTTCGAAAAGTGAAATGGGAACAGAAGCTAAATATGATGTTGCATTAATTCAAAATCTACAGGGGAATTATAAATTATCTCAAAAAACAATATTTGAATTGATAAACGGAGAAGGAGATTTTCCATATTGGACAGATAAATCAATGATATTGCTGGCAGATAATTATGTTGCGCTGAAAGATAATTTTCAAGCGAAGACTACTTTAAAAGGAATAATAAGTGAGTCGGAAATTGCCGAAACTAAAAAGATTGCACAGGATAAACTTGATAAAATAATTGCTGTGGAGGAAGCCGAAAAACAACCTAAGCAAGTTATCGAACCTTTGAAAATTGAGTTTGAAGGAAACACTCCCCTGCAAAATAATTTGTTTATAGAACCTCCTGTAATAAAGGATAGTACTGAAATCAAAAAAGATAATTAATCAAAAGAAATAAAATAAAGCACAATGCAAAAACACTTAATAATAAAGTTTATTTTACTGATTATCCTTGTTTCTACACAAACAAATAAACTGTTTGCGCAAGTAAGAAGTCTGGATTCGAACATAGTTTTTAGTGTTGGCGAGTACCGCGCCACCATTGCCGATGCGAACAAAATAAATGAAAATCCGACTGTGATTGATTCCACACAAAAGCTGCCTGTAAAAAGTTACAGCATCTCTTCTCAGAAAATAAATACAGGTTTTGATGTGGCGCCAATTCCTGCTGCACAAATGGTGGGTGAGCCGTTGACAAAGCTTTACAACGCATTGGTAAAAATAGGATATGGAAATTATAATACTCCTTACGGTGAACTTTGGTATAATAATCTTCGCTCCAAAGAATATTCTTACGGAATACATTTACGGCATTTTTCTTCTTCCCCTTTCCTGAAAAATAATGATTATGGTTTCCCCGGTTTCAGTGATGATAACATTGGATTGTACGGCAAAAAGTTTTTAAAAGAGCATACGCTTTCCGGCAATTTTGATTACACCGGAACTCGTGTTCATTTATATGGATACGATGCGAATCTTCAATCGCTGACAAAAGATGCAACACTTCAGCGATTTAATTATTTTGCCGGAAGTGCTGATTTGGCAAGTCATTACAGCAACGATTCAAAATTAAATCATGATGTTAATTTAAGTTATTATAATCTGGCTGACATTTATAAAGCATCCGAAAATAATATTAAAGCAACCGGTTTTGTGCAGACAAAAATTGACAAGGAATTTTTAAGAATCAATGGTCTTGTTGATTATTATAATTACAAAACGGCAAAGGATACTTTTAATGATGTGATGATTTCACTAAATCCGAATTTTATTGCTTCCGGAGAAAAATACCATGCAAGTATTGGTGTTACAGCTACTATGGATAAACTGGAGCAGACGAAATATTATTTTTATCCGAATGTTGATATAAGTTATAATGTGGTTGAAAACATTATTATCCCGTATGCCGGCGTAAATGGAGGCTTGCATAAAAACAGTTTTAAAACAATTACCAACGAAAATCCTTTTGTGCTGTCGGCTCTTTCGATGAAAAACACAAATGAAAAATATACTTTTTATGGCGGTATTAAAGGAAACATAACCAACGCTGTTTCTTACAATGCGCGCGCTTCCTACAGCAGTCTTGCAAATATGGCAATGTATGTGAATGATACAAAGGATTTGCTTGCCAACAGGTTTAATGTTATTTATGATGATGCGATGGAATTAAATGTGCGTGGAGAAGTTGGTTATCAGCTGCGCGAAAAAATTCGTTTTAATTTGAGCGGCGAATATTTCAATTATAAAATGGCAACTGAAATGCGCGCGTGGTACCTGCCGCAGGTGAAAGTGACATTGACAGGAAATTATAATATATCCGACAAAATTATTATTAAAGCCGATTTATTTTATCTCGATAATCAATATGCCAAAACGATTATAAACCCTGAAACGCCAAACCCGACAGTTGTTGCAACGCAATTAAAACCTTTGTTTGATGCCAATCTTGGTGGTGAATATCGGTACAATAAAAAGCTTGGTTTCTTTGTAAGCATCAATAATATTGCCTCTGTACGTTATTACCGATACATTAATTATCCAACTCAGCGATTTAATTTTATGCTCGGCTTGAGTTATTCTTTCTAAAAAAAGATTCATTAAATAAATTATTTGGCAAGGCGTTGAGATAAACTTCGAACTAATTATTCTTTAACATAGATAGTTAACATTACAAATATTTCAGGAGGAAAACATACATTTAATTTCCATTCTTACTTTCCCTCCAATTCCAATTTTCAATTTTCGAATTACACTATTATATATGTATCGCTGATAATTTTAACATAATTGAATATAAATATATACTTTGGGTTAAAACACGTGTTTTGATTGAAAGTATTTATTTACTTTGGGTCGAAACATGTGTTTTGATTGAAAGTATATATTTACTTTGGGTCAAAACTCATGTTTTGATTGAAAGTATATATTTACTTTGGGTCGAAACACGTGTTTTGATTGAAAGTATATATTTACTTTGGGTCGAAACTCGAGTTTTAACCCAAAGTATCTATTTCTTTTTTATCTGAATATCAGTTTGCCTCCGAAATGCATACTAACATTGAATATAATGAGTTTATTCTAATTTTCGGCTGGCGCAATTTTGTTTGATTCGAGCAGTTTTTAAAATTCCGTCACTCTCGTACTTAAAGAAATGCTAAGAACTTTTTATTTTTGTATTTACCAATAAATTAATGCCGCAAATAATAATTAGAATAATCCCAACACGAGAAATTAAGTAATGGTCAATCAAAACTTTTTCTTACTTTGCGGGAATAAAATACCGTTATGTTAATACTGTTGCATAAAAATTATTTCCTGTTGAACTTTATTTTTGGATATAAAAATAAATAATGTTTGAATTTTTAAAACAACTCACCGACCCTCAATCCATAATTCATTATGGCGGTTTGGCGTTGCTTTTATTTGTAGTATTTGCCGAAACAGGATTGTTAATTGGTTTTTTCCTGCCGGGAGATTCCCTCATTTTTATTTCAGGAATGGTATGCGCTACGCACGAAGAAATACTTGGGTTAAATATTTTTTCATTAATAATATCACTCTCCATCTCTGCCGTAATAGGCAATATTGTTGGATATTGGTTCGGATATAAAATAGGTCCTCCTTTATTCAAACGCAGAGATTCTCTTATATTTAAAAAGAAATATCTGGAAATTACCAAGGATTTCTATGATAAAAACGGAGGAAAAACATTAATTATCGGACGTTTTTTACCGATAATAAGAACCTTTGCGCCTATTTTGGCAGGAGTAATAAAGATTGATTTTAAAAAATTCATGTTCTTTAATATTATAGGAGCCTTTTGTTGGATATCTCTTTTATCGGGTATCGGTTTTAAGTTGGGCGCTTATTATTGGGTACAGAAAAATATCGGGTATATTGTTATATTTTTGATTTTTATTACCATGATTCCAATCTTCATTACCTACAAAAAGCAGAAAAGTGAAAAAAAGTAATACCGTTTACCTTCCAAAACATACCGCTCACCTGAAAAAAACGACCACCTGCAAGATTTGATGTTTTTGTAATAAACTTTTTCTGTTCTTTGCGGTCGGAAAGAAATCAATTTGAAGATTTGAAAATAAGCCAATTTGAAAATATGTTTGACTTAACCTATACCTTCACATTTTCAAATTGACAAATTTTCAAATTAAAATAAATTTCTCCAATTAAAATAGATTTAGTACGTTTGTGACCCTAAAAAAAGAGTAAGAAGTAAAATAATAATAAATAAACAATAATAATAAACAATTAAAAAAATGAGTAATCAAAAAACAACATCAGGTGGGTTCAGTTTCATGACTGCATTTGTAGCTATTGTGGTAGCTTTAGTATTAGGAGAAATTATTTACAATTTTATTTTGGGAGCACCATCCCATTTTGATGCGGAAGGACATCCAAAAGCAGGAGATTTATTAGGAATGATGTATAAGGGCGGGATAATAGTTCCTATTCTTATTGCTATTTTAATTACAATCGTTACATTTTCCATCGAGCGTTTAATGACAATTGGTAAAGCAAAAGGAAAAGGAAATATTACCTCTTTTGTTCGTTCAATACAATCAATGGTAGAACAAAATCAATTGGATGATGCAATTGCAGCATGCGACAAACAACAAGGTTCGCTTGCAAACGTTGTTCGTGCAGGTGTTGAAAAATTAAAAGTTATTAATGCCGACAGTTCTTTAGATAAAGATGCAAAAGAAGTTGCCATCACTAAAGAAATAGAAGAAGCTACATCATTGGAATTGCCAATGCTTTCTAAAAACCTTGTAATCATTTCTACCTGTGCTACAATAGCAACATTATTTGGTTTGATTGGTACTGTATTCGGTATGATTCGTTCATTTGCCGCTCTTGCAAATGCAGGTGCACCTGATACAACAGCTCTTGCAACTGGTATCTCGGAAGCTCTTATCAATACAGCTATTGGTATCATTTCATCAGTTATCGGAATCATTATGTACAATTATTTCTCAACTCGTGTAGATGCTATTACTTATAGTATGGACGAAGCAGGATTCAGCATTGTACAATCTGTGAGCTCGCACTAAAATAATAATCAAAATTTATTAATTAATAATCAATATAAAGATATGCCTAAAATAAAAATGCCTAAAAGTAATCCTCAGTTGGATATGACTCCAATGGTGGATTTGGCGTTCCTTTTGGTTACATTCTTTATGCTTACAGCTTCTGTTAGAGTTTCTGAACCTGTTATTGTTGACACACCTTCTTCTACTTCCGAAAAACTGCTTCCTGATAATTGTATACTTATCACTGTGGATAAAAATGGAAGAGCATTTTATAATATTAATAATGGAGAAGTGCGGATGAAAACCCTTGAACAAATGGGGAAACAATACAAAGTCGAATTCACTGATAAAGAAAAAAAGCGCTTTGCCGGCATGACCAGTTTTGGTGTACCTATGGCGCAGTTAAAACAGTACATTAATATGGAAGATCCTGAACGGTTAAAAGTGAAGTCTTCCGGTGTACCTTTAGATTCTTTACACAATGAATTAGGCGATTGGATTCAGTTCGGCCGTATAGAAGCCGCTCGACAAGCAAAAGCACAAAAGGATAAAGCCGATAAAGCCGGACGAACATTTAAATATGAGCCAATGCGGTTTGCTATAAAAGCTGACGGTCAGGCTAATTATATTGCCGTGAAACAAATAATAAAAGTGTTTACCGACAAAGATATTTATAGATTTAATCTGATTACAAATCTGGAACAGGAACAAAAATAATAAGTTATATTATGGAAATGCAATTAAATCTGCATCTATAAAATTGACAAAACAATATTAATAAAATTAAAAAATGGCAGAAGTAAATACCGGGGATGGTGGCGGTGGTCATGGTAAACACGATAAGAAACGTGCCAAAAAAGCATCGACACGAATAGACATGACACCAATGGTGGATTTGGCATTCCTTCTTCTTACGTTTTTCGTGCTTACATCAACTTTCAATAAGGCGAAAACGATGGAGATTAATTTTCCAGCGAAGGATAAAGATAATAAGCCAATGAAAATAAATAATGCTCTTACTTTTCTTCTTACAAGGGAGGGAACTGGTGAAAAAGAAGATGGTCTTTATTATTATTATGGCGAGTTTTATGCCCCGAAAAATAAAGATGGGAAACCTGTTACAGAATTTATCAAAACAGATTTTTCAAAAGATGGTTTGCGCAAAATATTGCTGGATAGAAACAAACCAACCATCGATGCCTTGAATGATTTAGAAGAAAAATACAAGAAAAAAGAAATTGCTGATACTACTTATAAACGATTGGCTTTAAAAGAAAAAGGCGCTAAGGACGCCCTTACAGTTTTGATAAAAGCAGATGACAAGGCCGTTTATAAAAACGTAATTGATATGGTAGACGAATTGAATATTTGCAATGTTGGTAAATACGCAATTGTGGATATGGGTCAAGCCGAGTTGGATATATTAAACGCTATTAAGAAAAAATAAAATGGCAGAAGAAACTTTATTTAATCAATGGACGAGCGTTGTAGCGGATAGTCGTAATGATGTTGTGTTTGAAAATAAGCACAAAGATTACGGTGCGTATGCTATCAGAAGAAATTACAATAGAACTGTATTTTGGGCGCTTACAATTTCTGCAGCTTCTTTCCTTTTTGCAATAAGCGTTCCGGCGATTATAGCATGGATAAAAAACATTCAGGAAGAAAAGGTTGTAGCTGTAGATATTACTTCACAGGATTTAACCGCACCTCCTCCAGTTAATCCGGATGAACCACCACCGCCACCACCGCCACCACCACCAGTTATGGAGACAGTAAAATTTACTCCTCCAGTGGTTGAAGATGAAAAGGTAAATGATGATCCTCCTCCTGTACAAACGGAAGAAACACCACAAATAAGTACAGAAACTCATGAAGGTGATGGCGATAAAAATGACATTATTATTCCAGAATCTACAGGAAACGGGGTTGTAGAGCCTGTGATTGAGGCTCCATTAACTATTGTTGAGCAAATGCCTACTTTTCCTGGTGGTGAAGGAGAACTAATGAAATACATTCAAAAAAATGTACAATATCCTCAGGTAGAAAAAGAAGCTGGAATTTCAGGAACTTGTTATGTAACATTTGTTGTCGAGAAAAACGGGACAATAAGTGATGTGAAAGTATTAAGAGGGATTTCAGGCGGTCCAGGATGTGATAAAGAAGCTATACGCGTTATTAAATCCATGCCATCCTGGAAAGCAGGGAAACAAAATGGACGTGAGGTAAGGGTTCAATTTAACTTGCCAATTAAGTTCACTTTGAGATAAAATAAAGTAATCAGTAATCCTTCTGTGAATAAATTACGCTATTATTCCAATTATTTTATGATAGCCATTTATTTGTCTCTCGGGTTACTGTTTTTATTTACAGATATTGCAATAGCTACTTTTACTGCCTATAGAAAAGAAATTGGTTTAACCCTTCTTGTATATTCCATAATAAGATTACTTTTGCAATATTATAAATATAAAAGAGAAAAGAATGAGTACCAGGATTAAAATGAAGCATGCTTGGAATATGATTCGCTATAATCTTAGCTTCATGCTCCTTTCATTTTATTTAACTGTGGCCTTTTTGTTTTTGTTTACTGATATGTGGATAGATATTATTCCAAATGGAAGGGGATTGATAGGATTAGCACTATTATTGTTTGGAGTTTTCCGGTTTTATGTTGCCTATCGCAGATATAAAAGTAAAAAAAATCGGATTGAGGCGATCCGAAGAATACATAAAAATGTCACCACTGAATAACCTTTTATCTGCATTTTTTATTACGGTTTTATTCGTCGGTTGTGCTACACAGCCGAATGAACCGACTGATACTCCTACTTCGGGTGATGTAAACATTGTGGTTGACGAATCGTTTCAACAATTATTTGATACTGAGATTTACACTTTTCAATCATTATACCCAAGAGCAAAAGTTCATGCCAAATATTTACCTGAGAAAGTAGCTTTACAACGGCTAATTAATGATTCCTGCAAAGTTGTGGTAATGTGTCGTGATTTAACTAAAGCAGAACGTAAGAATTTTGAAGTGTCAAACTTGTTTCCAATTTCCACAAAAATTGCAGAGGATGCAATTGCCATTGTTGTAAATCCTGAAAATACTGACAGCGCGCTAACAGTTGAAAACATCAAATCAATTTTAATTGGTAAAGATTCTGTTTGGAACCAACTCAATAAAAAATCCAATCTTGGGAAAATAACAATTGTATTTGATAATAGCGGTTCTGCTAATGCGCGATATATGCAGGATACATTATTGAATGGAAAAGAATTTTCTAAAAATGCTTTTGCCGTAAAATCAAACCCTGATGTAATTGATTATGTAAGTAAAAACAAAAATGCAATTGGGATGTTAAGTGTAAACTGGATAAGTGACCGGGATGATACGTTAACTCAAAACTTTTTGAAGAAAGTGAAAGTATTGGCAGTGAAAAAAGATAGTGTTTCAGAAGGCTTCAAACCTTACCAGGCATACATTAAAACAAAAGAATATTCATTTACCAGAGATGTGTATATGATTAACAGACAAACGCGTGCCGGACTTGGTATGGGATTTGTATCTTTCGTGGCAGGAGATAAAGGTCAGTTGATGATTTTGAAGGCAGGATTGATTCCTTCAATTGCTCCGGTAAGACTAGTGCATATTAATACAAATTAAATAAGAGAGAAAAAAGATTATGAGAATTATTAAATTATTTTTGATTTCAACAATTATGATTTCATCAACTTTGTTTGCACAAACATTGAATGATGCTATTAAATTAACCACTAATGAACAATTTCAGAGTGCCGATGATGCCTTCAAAAAGCTTATTCAGATGGGACCAAGTAATGGTGAATACTATTTCTATTATGGTGAAAACTTCTTCAAGAATGAAAATATGGAGATGGCAACTAAACTTTATCAGAAAGGAACAGATGTGAACGCAACCAATCCTCTTTGTTATGTTGGGTTAGGAAAAGTGCAGTGGTATCAAGGGAAACAAGCAGATGCAAAAGCTAATTTTTTCAAAGCAACAACTTTAGCAGCTGGAAAAGATGCGGTAGTATTAATGAAAATAGCCGAAGCCTACATTAATGCTGACACAAAAAACCTTACAGATGCTTTTACACTTTTGGCTCAGGCAGCCAAGCTAGATGCTAAAAACCCGGAAGTATATATTCTAACTGGTGATGCATTTCTTGAACAAAATGATGGAACAAAAGCAATAGAAAATTATGAAAAAGCTGCCGGTTTAGACCCTAAATCAGTGAAAGCGACTTTACGTCAGGGGCAATTATATAACCGAAGCAGAAACTATCCGTTAGCCTTGGATTTCTATAAGAAGGCAAGTTTAATTGATTCTACTTTTGCGCCAGCTTATAGAGAAAAGGCAGAGATTTATTTTCGTGCAGTGCAGCCAAAAGCAGCAGCTGCGCAATATAAACGTTATCTCGATTTGAATAATGACTGTATTGCTCGTGGCAGATATGCAGGTTTTCTAAATCAAGCAAAGATGTATCAAGAATCTGTAGCAGCTGCATTGGAAGCTTTGAAATGTGATCCGAACAATCCTTATTTATACCGTTATCTTGCCTATGATTATTTTCAATTGAAAGATTATCCAAATGGTTTGACCAATTGCAACACTTTTTTTACGAAAATATCTCCTGATAAAATTATTGCTCAAGACTATGAAAACCGTGCAAAACTAAATTCTCAAATGGGAAATGATTCGCTTGCTATTATAGATTATAAAAGGATAATGGAACAGGATACAACAAGAACAGAGTATCTTGGTGATATTGCGAATGCCTACAAGAAAACTAAAAGATACAAAGAAGCGATAGAATATTATACAAAAAAAATAAAAACAGGCAAGGCGAATGCCAATGATTATAATGGTATTGGTCTTTCTTACTATTATTCCAAAGATTTTGTTAATGCAGATTCTTCGTTTGCTCAGGTAGTAAAACAACAGCCTGATTTATATGTAGGTTATCTTTGGAGAGCGAAATCAAATGTGCAACTTGACCCTAAGAATGAAAAATGGCTTGCGAAATCTATTTTTGAGACCTTTATTACTAAAGTAAAACCAGAAGAAACAGAAAAGAATAAGAGTTATTTAATTGAAGCGTATAATTATCTTGCTGCATATTATGCAAGTTTGAAAGATTGTCCGAACACTAAGTTGTATATGCAAAAAGTGTTGGAATTAGATCCAAATAATGCGCAGGCGAAAAAAGTAATAGCCGGATTAAAATGTTAAGTCTTTTGATGTTCTTATCTATTATAAAGTCAGAAAGTTTATAATTTTTTCTTAATTCTAAACCTAATAATAGCACTGTTTTTTTCTTAAAACACTGTTTTAAAACCTATTACCCAACTTTTACCAGTTATCAGCGGAGAAAATTGAGGTGCATTTGGGCAAAATGCATCTAACACTAGGGAAATTTGAACTCAAACTTGGTCAGTTTTAGTTATCGCTGGAGAAATTTGAGCTCAAACTTGGCCAGATTTAGTTATCGCTGGAAGAATTTTAGTTATAAAATCTTGTAATAAATTAAGAAAAAAATACCGCCCATATTATGACTTCATTTTGAATTAAGTCCATCATAAATGTCCGTTATTTTTTTATGAACTTCTTTCACCTTTGCCAGTTGAGTTTCAAGCTCCTTCGGTGAAGGATTGATGCTATCCTGTTTTGTGTTTTTTAATTTTTCTGTTAATTTATTTTCTTTTGTTTCATACATATTTGCAAGTTCAAAAATAGATTTTTTTGCATAATACGACACCCATTTAATTGCCGCTTCATCCTTTACAATATCCGCCAACAAATTAACACCTGACAAAACCGTTTCATCTTTCTTTTCGTTTTTCAAAAACGAAGCATACTCATTAATATATCCAATTGCAGCAAATCCTTTAAAATATTTTTGTGATTTT
Source organism: uncultured Bacteroidota bacterium (assembly GCA_903870175.1). Taxonomy (GTDB): domain Bacteria; phylum Bacteroidota; class Bacteroidia; order 2-12-FULL-35-15; family 2-12-FULL-35-15; genus 2-12-FULL-35-15. Next base: position 2,821 of record CAIQBY010000110.1, on the reverse strand, counting down.
ATAAAAAAATCATTGTTCTCATCTGTTCCATTTTCTGCATATACATTGGCAATAGAATATAATACATCCTTGCTTTTTTCGTTCTCAAGTTGTTTTGCAACGTGCATTCCTTCCTTTGGATTTCCTTTAGCAAAAGCTCTTATAGCATTTCCTAAAACAAGATATGAATTATCTTTCAACGCATTTTTATAAACAATCTGCAAATCTTCATCCTTATAAACAGCCGATAAATATTCTATTGCCGATGACCGAACCAATGATTTTTCATCGTTGGCAGCAATTTCAATCAACTTGTTTTTAATTTCTTTTTCATGCCCTGAATGAATGTCTTTCAATGATTCTAAAGCATTTTCGCGCAAAGCCCAGAATTTATCATTTAAAGCGGAAAGTATAATTGTTGTCGCAAGAGTATCCTTTGCTTTTTTTATACATTCCTGCAGTGCTTCATACCTGTCGAGATAAAGCGGAGCATTTTTATATTGGAACGCCCATTCCTTTATAGATTTAATTTCGTTTTTAGTACAAAGCAATTGTTTTTCAGCATCCACATTCACAAGGTCAGGCTTCGAATTCTCCGCAAATTCAAATGTTTCATCAGCCTTCGTTACCGTTATTTTTTTGCGTTCAACTTTTCCATTGACATACATATCAATATACATCGGAATTTTAAACAAAGGCGTTTTCGTTAAATTCTGCAATTGCTTTAGTTCTATTTTTTCTTTTTTATTTGCTTCATCATATTCCGATTTAATTTCCAAATCAGGATGGCCTGCAGAAAGGAACCATTGATTAAAAAACCAGTTTAAATCTTCACCTGTTATCTGTTCAAATGCCAAACGCAGATTATGAATTTCAACCGAAGAAAATTTATTCGTTTCTAGATATAACTTTAGAGATGCAAAAAATGCTTCGTCACCCACATATTTGCGAAGCATGTGAAGCACCTGCCCTCCTTTATTATAACTATGTCCGTCAAACATATCCTCCCTGTCATCATATTGAAACCTGATAAGAGGAACTTGCTTTCTGCTTGCCTCCGCAAAATATCCGGCTCTGGATTGTGCACTATGGTAATCAGCAGCATCCCGTCCTCGTGCATGTTCTTCCCATAAATATTCGCCATAAGTTGCAAACGATTCATTAAGCGGAAGGTTACTCCACGACTCACAGGTAACCAAGTCTCCAAACCACTGATGAAATAATTCATGAGAAATATATTCTTCGTTATTGCGGTCTATAAGCTCTCTGTCTGTACGATTCATAAATTCCCCATGCAAAGTAGCGCTTGTGTTTTCCATAGAGCCTGAAACATAATCCCGTGCAATTATCTGCGAATATTTATTCCATGCAAAAGGAACACCCAATACATTTGAGAAAAACTCAATCATTTCAGGAGTCTTACCAAATATATTTTTTGCATATGGCTCAAACTCCTTTTCTACATAATAGTTTACCTCTTTATCCCTCCATTTATCTTTCACTATTGCAAATTCACCAACTGCCATCATTGCCAAGTAAGGTGCGTGAGGCAAATCCATCCGCCAATAATCAGTTCGAGTATTATCGTTATTATCTGTTGAAGAAACCAATTGACCATTCGATAATGTAACATATTTTTTATCAACAGTAATATAAATTTCCTGAGTCATTCGTTCATTAGGTCTGTCAATAGTAGGAAACCAGACAGAATTGGATTGCGTTTCACCTTGTGTCCATATTTCAGTGGGTTTATCTTTTTCCTTTCCTTCAGGATTAATAAAATACAAACCTTTATCATCACTGATGGCGGCACTTCCACCTCCTTTTTTCAATTCATTTGGTTTACTGATGTAATCAATATAAACTGTATATCCTTCAGTGTTTTTATATTCCTTATCCAATTGAATTGAGAGAAGATCATCGCTGTAAGTATATTGTAATGTGGCCCTTTGAATTGTTTTTTCATTGGCTGGCTCGTAAATCTTTTTAGCATCTTGCTTTACGTTGCTACCTGAAGTTTTCATTTCTTTTAGAATTGATACTCCTTTAATTTCCATTCCTCTTGCATCCAGCACAATAGTTGATGTTGGATAGAAATAAGGCTTTGCTGTAATAGTTGCTTTACCATACATATATTGTTTGGCAAAATCAAAACTTACTTCTAATTTAGTATGAATAATATCTGTTAGTCTGGTAGCAGATGCCTGATATTGCTGAGGAGCAGAAACCCTGTCAACTTTCTCAATAGTATCTAAATTAATTATCGGCAAAGTTTGTGCACTTCCTTTAGATTTTTTAAAAGCATTGCAGGAAAAAAAAGCAATCGCAATTGTAATAAATAGAATATGTTTTATATGTTTCATGTAATAATTTTCAGTTGTCAAAGGTTGGGAAAAATATTTTATAATCAAATAATATTATGATGAACGGACTTTTAGTATAAAAAATTATCTTTACCAAATGTTATTATCTGTTTTTTCGCCCGATCAATTTATGAAGGAAGCATTAAAAGAAGCACAAAAGGCTTTTGATGAAGATGAAATTCCGATAGGTGCTATTGTTGTTTGTAATAATAAAATTATTGCGCGCGCACACAACCTCACCGAAAGATTAAGCGATGTAACAGCGCATGCCGAAATGCAGGCAATTACTGCTGCTGCTAATTATTTAGGAGGTAAATACTTAAATGAATGCACACTTTTTGTAACTCTGGAACCTTGCTTAATGTGCGCAGGAGCAATTGCCTGGTCGCAACTAGGAAAATTAGTTTTTGGAGCGCCCGACACAAAAAAAGGTTTCCATTTATTAAATGAGAACAGAGTACTTCATCCTAAAACAGAAG
>CAIQBY010000109.1 GCA_903870175.1 uncultured Bacteroidota bacterium | reverse complement strand
TTGTTAAGTTCACTTTCAACACTTATTGAACCGCCATGTTTTTCAACTACGGCTTTTACGTAGCTTAATCCCAAACCAAAACCTTTTACATTATGCACATTGCCTGTATGTACACGGTACATGGTATCAAATATCCGGTGCTGGTTTTCCTTGCTTATCCCTATTCCATTATCTTTTATCGAAATAAAAATACCTTCTCTGTCGCTTCGGGTAGCTATTTTTATTATCGGTTTCTCATTCGAATATTTTAGTGCATTATCTATTAGATTAAAAATAATATTGGTGATATGTACTCTGTCGGCATTAATTACATGCTTTTCAGCATTCAGTTCAGTAGTTATTTCGCCATCTTTGTTCTCCACCTGCAATTTAATATTCAGGATGGTCTGCTCTATCAAACTATGAATATCGGTACTTTGAATTTTCAATTTAAACTCACCTTTATCAAGTATTGCTGTCTGCAAAATATTCTCAACCAGCAAACTCAACCGCTTGTTTTCATCCCTTATCATCTTAACATATTTACCTGTTCTTTCCTCTGTCTTTTCAATGCTTTTATCATTGAGCACTTCGCAGGCAAGCGATATGGTAGAGATTGGCGTTTTAAATTCGTGAGTCATGTTACTTATAAAATCGTTTTTTATCTCTGAAAGTTTCTTTTGTTTGAGAATGGTTGAAATAGTAAAATAAAAAGAAAATATCAGCACCATCATCAAGGCTAATGAAACCAATAACATAAACCACATCGAACTCAATAAATATTTACTTTGCTGCGGAAAAAAAAGACATAAGTACTGCGGCTTTATAAAAATATTATCAGGCGAAAGATTTACCTTATAACCGGATGCATACAAATGTTTTTCATTGTCTGATAGTTTAACCGAATCCATAGGCATTGTTTTGGTTGCCATTACTCCGTAAATATAATTTGCAGAAATACCTTTTTCTACAAGTTCTACTTTTATTATGGAATCAAGTTTTGCCGTGTCGAGTTTATTATGACTGTTATCATTATAAATATTTACACTCACCAGTTCATCAAATATATCATTCACCATGTCTTTTTTATGAGCAAACCATTTATTTTTAAATTCTCCTGAGTCGAGCTGAGAAAGACTTAACGGTCCATCATTATCTATTCGTCTGTCGATATTACGGGCAATGGAATCACTCGAATAATTTTTCAATCTTGTTTTCTTTACCACATAACCGCTGCTGTCAGCCGAATACTCTTCAAATATTTTTACATTCACTCTGTCTTTTTGCAAAGCAAACGAACGTTTATCCGAATAAGGCCGTCTTACTAATTTGGAATTTTGTTTTATCGAATCGGCAGGTGTAAACCAGCGAATTCCCTGCTTGCGGAAATTAATCTTCTTTGTCATTTTTGCTGCCGTCTGTTTTTTCTCGAGCCGCAAAACAACATTATTCAATGCATCACTTACATTTTCTTCAAACCGTTCCTTACCTACTTTTATAGCATTGTTTATCCAGTAAACCTGTATTGCCACAAGCCCTACCAAAGCAATGCTTGCC
>CAIQBY010000108.1 GCA_903870175.1 uncultured Bacteroidota bacterium | reverse complement strand
TCGGATGTACTTATAGCACAACTTTCCGATATCGGTTTTGAAAGTTTTATAGAAAATAATTCCGGATTTACTGCTTATATTACAGAAGATAGTTTTGATGAAACACAAGTAAACATTGCACTTTCCTTCTGCAAGGACTTCTTTAAATTCAGTTATGAAAAGAAAATTATTCCTCAGCAAAATTGGAATAAAGAATGGGAAAGTAATTTCCAGCCTATTGAAATTGCCGGCAAATGTTATATACGCGCACCTTTTCATGAAGCAAAGGCCGGATTTATTTATGATGTAATAATCGAACCTAAGATGTCGTTTGGCACCGGGCATCACGATACTACACAGTTAATGATAGGGAAGTTAATGTCTCTTGATATTAAAAACAAATCGTTGCTGGATATGGGCTGCGGCACAGGCGTGCTTGCTATCGTTGCTTCAATGATGGGTGCAAATCCGATAACTGCAATTGATATTGACGAATGGAGTTATGAAAACACCATTGAAAATATTCAGAAGAATAATAGTACTAATGTTTCAGTATTTAAAGGCGATGCAACGTTGTTGAAAGGAAAAATGTTCGATACAATATTGGCTAATATCAATAAAAATATATTACTTCGCGATATGCCCATTTATTTTAATTCGCTTGAAACTAAAGGTAATCTAGTAATAAGCGGTTTTTTTGAAACGGATATTAATGAACTTGTAAAACGGGCAGAAGAATTAGGATTGAAACTGGAAGGTAAACAAGTGAGCAATAGCTGGGCTACAGTGCATTTTATAAAATAATCAGTAACATAAATAACAGTTGAAAAACATCTTCTTAATACTTGTATTTTCTATTTTATGTTTCTCAGGCTCTTGCCAAAGCAAGAAGAAAAATAAGAAATCAAATCAGGACTTCAGCGTAAACACGCAGGTTCCAAGTAAAACTTTAATAGGTCCGATAGCAGAAAGCAAGATTCATAAATTAATTAAAGGCTCGGATAAAGGCGACCATTATGATGCAAGCGGGGTTTATTATCTCGATAATTACTTTTATGTTATCTTCGATAATCGTTATGAAATAGGAAAGATAAATTCTACACTTCCTCATAGCAGTGAGCTCAACAGCTTGATTGGCAACAAAAATGGAAATTCGAATTACGAAGCAATTACCTGTGCCAAAAGCAATGGAATTGTAAAATGGTTTACGGTAGAGGAAAGTGTGGCAAGAGATACAGCATATTACCCACGAATAAATGAATTTAATGCCGATTTGAAATTTGTAAAGACAGAATGGGTTGAATATCCTTTTACTGCAAAGCATATGAATAAGGCATTTGAAGGGCTTGCTGCAATTAAAAGAAACAATGTGGATTATATGCTCGGACTTGTGGAAGGTACAGGTAAAATTATAGTGTTGCAACTTATAAATGATAGCTGGCGAAAAGTAACCGAGTTTACAATTCCTTATGTGTTCGATGATTATTCCGACCTTACAGTTTACCGCAACACTATTGCAGTATGCAGTCAGGAAGATGCTAAATTATGGGTGGGAAAGCTCGATGAAAATACTTGGAGTGTGGTTGATAAAGGTACAGAATATGATTTCCCGAAAGGTAATGAAGACGGAACTGTGGGTGCCGGAAACCTTATGATATATGGTAATGTAGAAGGTGTATCATTTATAAATGACAGTACAATAGTAACGTGCACAGACCGGATGAAAGACAAGCAGCCATCTTATCAAAAGCACAAAGACCAGTCTGTTCAAGTATTCAGATTAAGATAATATAAAGTATTTGTTTTATGACTTATTTTAATTCTGATTTTAGGAATCAACAATTAAATTTTCATTATTTTTTATTTATTAAGGTCTTTCAATACTATAAATGTTTTACATTTGAAAAATTAAGTAAAGTGCATAAACCGATTAAATTGACCACCTGATTCCGGAGCAAATTGACCACCAAATTTTCTGGCGAAGAATTTCAAAGTTCTAACTTATTTTGGATGTTGGACAAAAGTATTAAAAATGTTCTAAGTTGTTGTTAAGTCGTT
>CAIQBY010000107.1 GCA_903870175.1 uncultured Bacteroidota bacterium | reverse complement strand
ATAGATAAAGAAAGTTTTTCGGCAAAGCTCGAATACATTGCTCCTAAAGGCGTAACGGAGAATGGAGCAATTCAGTTTTTGATTCGCGCTGCTCTTTCCAAAAACAAAGGAACGATGCTTCGTGCCGGTTACAGTGCAAATGCAGATATTATTCTTGCCAAAAAAGAAAAGACGTTTGCCATCCCTGAATCGGTATTGAAGTTTGAAAAGGATAAAACATTTGTAGAGGTGGAAACTGCGAAAGACAAGTATGAGAAGCGATTCATAAAAACAGGTTTATCTGACGGAATAAATATTGAAGTGATGGAAGGATTGAAGAAGACGGATAAAATTAAAGTTCCTCAAATGGAAAAAGGAATTGGTGCGGAAGGGTAGAAATATATGAGTGAACAGGGGATTGGAAGATTAGCGGAACTTCGAAAGTTATTAAAGATAGAGCGCGATGAAGATTTTGAACAATACAAACAGCACTTTGCGCGCAATAATATTAATTACCGGAGAGAGAAAGGTGTTACCTGGTATCCTGTAATAATTACCAATACAGAGATTGGACTTGGCGAGTATCTTACCATTGATGTAGAACGAACTACTAATCATAATGAACCGCATCAGTTTTCGGGAGGGAAGAATGCTGCATTGTTCTCCAATCATCATCCCGATGCCAAACATCTGAATGGAACTATTAAAGTTGTTAATCCAAACAAACTTCGCATTTCTCTTTCTGTGGATGAATTGCCCGACTGGTGTGATGACGGGAAGCTCGGCATCAATTTGTTATTTGATGAAACAAGTTATAAGGAGATGGATATTGCACTGGAAAAAGTTATCAATGCCAACAATACCCGACTTGCTCATCTGCGAGATGTGCTCTATGGAATAAAGCTTCCTGCATTCGAACCAATTGACGAATCATTACAGATTACAGGCTTGAATCAGTCGCAGAATAATGCAGTGAAAAAGATACTTGCTGCAAAAGATATTGCAATTATTCATGGTCCTCCGGGAACCGGAAAAACTACTACTCTGGTGCAGGCAATACGGCAAACATTAAAATGGGAAAAGCAGATACTGGTTTGTTCGCCATCAAATACTGCCGTGGATTTACTTACAGAGAAACTTCATCGTGAAGGAATAAATGTATTGCGGCTTGGCAATCCTGCACGTATTTCGGAAGAAGTTATGATGAATACGCTGGATGCGAAAATAGCTGCTCATGCTTCTTATAAGGATTTGAAGAACTATCGGAAAATGGCTGATGAGTATTTCCGAATGGCAGGAAAATACAAACGTACTTTCGGGAAAGAGGAGCGGGAACAACGGCAATTATTTTATAATGAAGCACGCAAAATACTCAGCGAAGCAAGGGTGCTGGAAGATTATATACTTTATGAGCAGTTTGACAAAGCACAGGTTATTGCCTGCACTCCTGTGGTTTCGGCAAGCCGAATAATGCGCGACAAACAATTTACTTCTGTATTTATTGATGAAGCAGCACAGGCACTGGAGCCGCTTTGCTGGATTCCTATTTCGAGAAGCAATCGTGTAATATTTGCAGGAGATCATTTTCAATTGCCTCCTACCGTTAAATCAAAACGTGCTGAAGATGGAGGATTGAAAGAAACATTGTTTGAGCGTTGCATGACTATTGATACAGCTTCGGTGATGCTGAACACGCAATACCGGATGCACGAAAAGATTATGAATTTCTCCAACAGGCAATTCTATAAGAATAATTTGCTTGCAGATACTTCGGTAAAAGATACGGTATTGAGTTATGATGAGGATGATTATTTACTTTCTTCGCCATTTGATTTCCTGGATACTGCAGGATGTGGCTTCAATGAGATTACCAACCCTGAAAGTTTGAGTACCGCCAATCCCGAAGAAGCAACTTTACTTATAAATCATTTGAAACTGGTGCTGGAACAATTCGAAAGGAATAATAAATTCGGGAAGATTATTACCATCGGCATTATTTCTCCTTATAAAGAACAGGTGCAGCATCTAACAAATAAAGTTGCAGAGGATGAATTTCTGAAAGATTATGCTTCACAGATTGCCATTAAAACGATTGATGGATTTCAGGGGCAGGAGCGCGATATAATTTATATTAGTCTGGTGCGGAGCAATGATATAATGGAAATTGGGTTTCTAGCTGATACCCGAAGAATGAATGTGGCGCTTACAAGGGCAAAGAAGAAACTGGTAGTGATTGGCGACAGTGCTACTCTTGGCAATCATCCTTTTTATAAAAACTTCCTTGATTATGCCGATGAAGTAAAAGCATATAAGAGTGCATGGGAGTTTTTGTAAAGAAGTAACGGACTTAAAATCATAAACCCGAATAAAATAAAAATTAATAAACTTTGTTATCCAAATCAAATAATTAAATTTGCACCTATGCGATTGAATAAAATCAAAAACCTCTTATTCCTTTTTTTCATTTTTATTGTTACTGCAAATGCTCAGGAGCCGGTTGCAGGAAAAGCCTGGTCGATGGAACAATGCATTGATTATGCGTTAAAGAACAATATTTCTGTTAAACAATCTGAATTGAATACGGAAATATCGGAGGTGAATTTAAAGCAAAGTAAGGCTAATTTACTTCCTGAACTTAATGGAAGTGCTTCCCATTTGTATGATTTCGGATTGAATATAGACAGGGTTACAAATGAACTGACCAAACAAGAAATGCTTTCTGAAAATCTGGCTTTAAATACGGATGTAAATTTGTTTAGCGGATGGCAGAATATTAATAATATTAAACAAAACAGATATAATTATCAAGCGGGAAAATTTGATATTGATAAAATGAAAAATGATATTTCACTAAATGTAGCAAGTGATTATCTGCAAATATTATATAACATTGAATCACTTGAAAACGCTAAAAATCAAATGGGAATTACAGCTGCACAAGTTGACAGAACTCAAAAACTGGTGGACGCAGGAGCTGCAGCAAAAGGCACTTTATTGGATATTCAAGCACAATTAGCTACTGAGGAATTGAATGTTACCAATGCACAAAATAATCTGGATATTTCTTATTTAACTCTTGCGCAGTTACTGAATATGTCGTCAGCAGAAGGCTTTACAATTGTTAAGCCGGAAATAAATATTGCCGGCGATGCTTTATTAACTTCAAATCCTACTCAAATTTATAATTCTGCTGTTGCTAATTTGCCTGAAATGAAGAGTGCTGACTTAAAAGTTAAAAGCGCTGAAAGAGGTGTCAGCTCAGCTTGGGGGGCATTAAGTCCCAGATTGTCATTAGTTGCTTCGTACGGTACCAGTTATTCAAGTTTACCTTCGCAGCTGAGTTCATTACCTGCTTTTGAAGGCTATGCGCCCAATGGAAGCTATACATCCAGAGGAGATACCGTTTTGTCTCCATTGTTTTCGAACCCTACATTTAAAAAAGCTTCTTTTATGGATCAGTATAAAGATAACGCCAACAAATATTTCGGCTTTAATTTAACCGTTCCGATTTTTAATCGCTTTCAAACAAAGTTAGCAATTGATAAAGCTAAAATTCAAAAGATAAATGCTGAATTGACTGTTGAATCAACAAAGCTACAGATTCAAAAAAATATTCAGCAGGCATTTGCCGATGCAAGTGCTGCATTAAAAAATTATGCTTCATCTCAAAAAGCATTGATTGCAATGGAGGAATCATTTAAATATACAGAGCAAAAATTTAATGTTGGAATGGTTAATACAACGGATTATAATACAGCAAAAAATAAATTAATTACTTCTCAAAGTCAGGTGTTACAGGCTAAGTACCAATTTGTCTTTAAAACCAAAGTGCTTGATTTTTATCAGGGTAAGCCGTTGAAGTTTTAATTTATTAAAAATAGAAGTATGAAAAAAGTAATTTGGATAATTGTAATTGGCGTTGTACTTTTAATAACTGTTTTAATGCTTAAGAATTCGGGCAGCAAAGCATTATCAGTTACTACAGAAAAAAGCCAGAAGAGAAATATTATTGAATCAGTTTCGGCAAACGGTAAAATTCAACCTGAAGTAGAAGTGAAAATAAGTTCGGATGTTTCTGGAGAGATTGTGGAATTACCTGTGAAAGAGGGTGATCAGGTACAAAAAGGAGATTTATTATGTAAGATAAATCCTTTGATTTACGAATCTACTTTAAACAGAATGCAAGCTGGATTGGATGGTGCAAAAGCAAGTTTGGCAAATTCAAAGGCAAGGCTGGAGCAAGTTAAAGCAACGTTTGTAAATTTGGAAGCTTCCTATTTCCGTAATAAAAAACTATTTGAACAGAATGCAATTTCACAATCTGATTTTGATGCTGCCAAAGCTTCCTATGAAGGAGCAAAAGCTGATGTAAAAGGCGCTGAAAACAATGTGGAAGCTGCGGATTATAATGTAAAAAGCACTGAAGCGTCTTTGAAAGAAGCTTCTGAAAATCTTGGAAAAACAAATATTTATTCTCCTGTAACAGGTACGGTTTCCAAACTGAACAAGGAAAAAGGGGAGCGTGTGGTTGGTACTGCGCAAATGGAAGGTACAGAGATTATGCGTCTTGCTAATTTAAAGGAAATGGAAGTTAATGTTGATGTGAACGAAAATGACATTGTACGTGTTCATCTTGGTGATACATCATTGATAGAAGTTGATGCATATCTCGACAGGAAGTTCAAAGGAATAGTAACGGAAATTGCCAACACAGCAAACACCACAGGTGTAACAGCTGAACAGGTTACTAACTTTACAGTAAAGATTAGAATATTGCAGGAATCCTACGCTGATCTATTTAATGCCGATAAAACGAATGCTCCTTTCCGACCAGGAATGAGTGCTACTGTAGACATACAAACTAAAAAAGCAATGAATGTGCTTTCGGTGCCGATTCAGGCTGTTACCACACGCTCTGATAGCAGTGCGTTTAAGAAAAAACATATTGACAATAAAGAAGAGAGTGGCCCTGATGGAATTGTGATAAAGGATGAAAAAAATAAAGGTAAGGATGATAGTAAGGAAACCATAAAAGTGGATGAATGTTTGTTTGTATTTGTTGACGGCAAAGCAAAAATGGTGAAAGTGAAAACAGGTATTCAGGATAATAATTATATTGAAATAAAAGAAGGCGTAAAAGAAGGGGATGAAATAATATCCGGTCCGTATGGTGCAGTATCAAAAGTGTTGAAGGAGGGAAGTGAAGTGAAGAAAGTAGATAAATCTGAATTGTTTACTGCTCCCAAAAAGTAAATAGTGGCACTCATTCTTAATCTTGAAACAGCAACTACTGTTTGTAGTGTTTCTCTTGCAAAAGATGGCGTACTGCTTGCTCTTAAAGAAATCAATGGTGATTATTCGCACGCTGAAAATCTAACGTTATTTATTGAAGATGTCTTCAAACCAGCAGGCTTAAAGCTAAACAGTATTGATGCTGTGGCTGTGAGCAAAGGTCCCGGCTCTTATACCGGACTTCGAATAGGAGTGAGCACTGCAAAAGGTTTATGTTATTCATTGGACAAACCATTGATTGCAATAAATACTTTGGAGCATATTTCTTATTCAGTTTCTAAAACGATCCCTAAGGAGCTGCCTGTTATCAACTATCTTTTGTGTCCAATGCTTGATGCCAGAAGAATGGAAGTGTATTGTGCATTATTCGATTCACAAAATAAATATGTAATGCCAACTTCAGCATTGATTATAGATGAGAATTCATTTGCTGAATACTTAAAAGAGAATACTATTTATTTCTTTGGTGACGGAGCTTCAAAGTGCAAACAAGTTTTAGCAGGCAATGAAAATGCTATCTTTATTGATGGTGTTTTTCCTTCTGCAAAAAATATGATTCCTCTCTCGGAAGAAGCATTTGATAAAAAACAATTTGAAGATGTTGCTTACTTTGAGCCCTTTTACTTAAAGGATTTTGTTGCAGGTAAGAAGAAGGGAGAGAAGTAATTTACCCAAACAACAAGCTAAAAACTTCTTCGATTTTCCCAACCATAGTTATCTTAATACTATAGCTTTTTATATCAAGTCCTTTTTTGTTGTATTTCGAAATAAAGATATGTTCGAAACCTAATTTTTCTGCTTCTGAAATTCGCTGGTCAATTCTGTTGACAGGTCTTATTTCTCCGCTAAGTCCTACTTCACCGGCGAAGCACGTCTTTGGTGAAATAGGCATATCTTCATTACTTGAGAGAACTGCACAAACTAATGCTAAATCAATTCCTGGATCTTCCACTTTAATACCGCCTGCAATATTCAAGAATACATCTTTAATACCTAACCTGAATCCACAGCGCTTTTCCAGCACTGCAAGTAGCATTGCCAATCTCCGCAAATCAAAACCAGTAGATGAACGCTGCGGAGTGCCATAAGCTGCGGTACTTACGAGTGCTTGTGTTTCGATAAGCATAGGTCGTAAACCTTCCATTGTAGCTGCAATGGCAACACCGCTGACTAATTCTTCACGGGCTGTAATTAATATTTCAGAAGGGTTGCTTACTTCCCGCAAACCGCTTCCCTGCATTTCATAAATACCTAATTCGTTAGTAGAACCAAACCGATTTTTTGTTGTACGCAATAATCTGTAAACATGATTTCGGTCTCCTTCAAATTGAAGTACAGTATCAACCATGTGTTCCAAAACCTTTGGTCCGGCAAGGCTTCCGTCTTTAGTAATATGTCCTATTAAAAAAACTGCAGTGCCGCTTTCTTTTGCATAACGCATCAGTTCGGAAGTACATTCCCGGATTTGTGAAACACTTCCGGGTGAAGATTCAATGTGAGCAGAGTATAAAGTTTGAATAGAGTCAACAATTAAAAAGTTGGGTTCAAGAATTTCAATTTGTTTGAATATATTTTGTGTAGAAGTCTCTGTTAAAATATAACAATTAGGATTGTTCATCCCTATGCGTTCGGCGCGCATTCGTATTTGCTGTTCGCTTTCTTCACCAGAGACATAAAGCACTTTCAGGTTCTTCATATTAAGTGCCACTTGCAGCATTAATGTTGATTTACCTATACCGGGCTCACCTCCAAATAATATTAAAGACCCCGGAACCAATCCTCCGCCAAGCACTCTGGATAGTTCTTTATCATAAACAGGAATGCGATGTTGTTCGGAAAGGTTAATTTCACTAATTAAGAGAGGCTT
>CAIQBY010000106.1 GCA_903870175.1 uncultured Bacteroidota bacterium | reverse complement strand
TATAAAATTTACCTGGATTAACCTTTAAAAACTTTTGATCAGCCTTTAATTTCCAAGCTAAATTACCATTTATATTCGAATCAAACTGAATAGTGACAAACCGTTGATCGTCTATAACTAATTTTGAGGCTTCTGCATTATAAATACGCCCTGTCTTTCCATTCAATCCAGTGACTTCGCAAAAAACATCATATAGCGGCACAAGTGCGTAACCAAAACCAAACATTATGACTGTAAGCAATGTTAAAAGAACTGTTGTTCGTTTAATACCGCTAATTTTAATCATTTCATATTGCTTATAAGAAACCCTGCGTAAAAAGAAAAAGCAAGTAGCCCCAGAATCAATGCTAATCGCGTATTTCTTTTTTTAACTAGTTCATTCTGATTTCGAAATACTTTTTTCGCCATCAATAGTCCATTAAAGCTTTTGTGACTTTCGGAGGCTTAGTGAATGAATGGTATGGCGGAGGTGAGCTTAATGTCCACTCCAAACCTCGGGCACCTTCCCAAACTTGGCTAGTAGCTTTTTTACCGCCTAAGACACATTTGATAACTATATATACGAATAACAATTGTGAAATGCCATACGCAAAACCGCCAAGACTTGAAACCATATTAAAATCTGCAAACTGAACGCTGTAATCTGGGATTCTTCTTGGCATACCTGCTAAACCGAGAAAATGTTGTGGGAAAAAAAGTATATTTGCAAAAATAGTCGACAACCAGAAATGTATCTTAGCTAATTTCTCGTCATACATATTGCCAGTCCATTTAGGAATCCAATAATAAACAGAGGCCATAAGTGCAAATACTGCACCTGTTAATAAAACATAATGGAAATGGGCTACAACAAAGTAAGTGTTGTGATATTGAAAGTCAACTGGCGTAATGCCGAGCATAAGACCTGAAAAGCCTCCTATAGTGAATAAGACAACAAAGGCTATTGCAAATAACATAGGAGCTTCAAAGGTCATAGCCCCCTTCCACATAGTTGCAACCCAATTAAAAACTTTTACGCCTGTAGGAACAGCAATTAACATTGTCATATACATAAAAAATAATTCACCAGTGATAGGAAGTCCAACCGTAAACATGTGGTGCCCCCATACAAAGAATGACAGAATCGCAATAGATGCAGTCGCATAAACCATAGACGCATAACCAAATAGTGGTTTACGAGCAAATGTTGGAATAATTTGCGAAATAATCCCAAATGCAGGCAAGGCTAAAATATAAACCTCTGGATGTCCGAAGAACCAGAAAATGTGCTGGAACAATACTGGGTCACCGCCACCGGCAGCATTAAAAAAGCTTGTACCAAAATATTTATCTGTTAATAGCATTGTTACAGCGCCTGCTAAAACAGGCATCGAAGCAATTAGTAAAAAGGCTGTGATAACCCAAGTCCAAACAAACAAAGGCAATCTCATTAATGTCATACCTGGCGCTCTCATATTGAATACTGTTGCAATGATATTAATTGCGCCCATGATAGATGAGATGCCTAGAAAATGAACTGCAAATATTAGAAACGGAAATGCTTTTCCTGTTTGAAGCACAAGAGGTGGGTACATAGTCCAGCCGCCTGCAGGGCCTCCGCCTTCCATAAATAAAGTACC
>CAIQBY010000105.1 GCA_903870175.1 uncultured Bacteroidota bacterium | reverse complement strand
GTACTCTTGAATGCAAAAAACAAGCAAACAAAAAATGTACAATACTTAAACTTAGTCAGCATGTCTGCGGTTTTCTTTTTTATTATAATCACTGTATTCACTCATTAATTTATTAAATAATAATTTCCCGACCTTATGTGCGCCTTTAAAATTAAAATGAGTGTAATCTTTGTTGGCGAGCACAGTATCTCCTTCCACCCATTTTACCATGGCGCCGTTTCCTCCCATCGCATCATACAAACTCCAGAAGGCAAGATTGTTTTTTTCTGCAATCGTTTTTTGAGTAGTCACTAAAATCGGCACACTTGGGTCCGTCTGATATTCGCCTTCCTTTCTATATCCTTTATCACCAACACTTATTAATAATATGCTTGCATTTGGGAAACTTGCCTGAATATGTTTTATAGTATTTGTCATTCCTTTGACATACCATGAAAAGTCTGTTACTCTTGGATTCACCACATTTAAACCATATTCAAGTATGATTAAATCGTAATTCAAACAATCATTGGTTCCTGAATAAACACTCTGTGTTACCTTAGTAATAGGCATTCCGGAGTTTCCTCTGAATGAAAAATTATCAACGAAAACTCCGCTATCGCTTTCCATTGTAAATCCAAATATATCAATAGGGTTTTTACATTGGAACTTTGCATTGATGCATTGACAGCCAGTTCCGTTATTTATCACCAATTCATTTACCTGCTTTTTTTCATTTAATTTATAATGTCTTCCATTAATAACAACATAATTTCCATCATTTCCTTTACCGTATAATAATTTAGTTTCATGAAATTTATTAATGTGTTTCCTGTTAACTGCAGTGTATTTAACCCATGTAGCTGATTTATCAGATGTAGAATCTACATATTTTTCGACAGCCGGAACAAAGCCGTATCCTGAAATGCCCAACAGATGACCTTTTGTAGATTCATCAAGTAAGTTATAAGTGGTCCATCCTTCATACGAATGAATTATACTGGTTCTGAAACCTGCAACAATAGAGGTAATTGGAACATAACCTACTCCTTCGCCTCCAAAAGCATCCTGCAAACATCCGCGAACATCCTGTGTTATTAAATCTCCTTCTATCATCGAATCGCCGAAATATCCAATGCGTACTTTCCGTTTATGTTTTTTAAGTGCATTTAATGCTTTAAAAAAATAGGCTAATGTGGTTACCGAATCCTTTTTAAAATCAACAATATTAGCAGGATCAATTTCGCGAAGAGCAATAGCTGCACTATCTTTTGCTTTCAAAGCACTGTTCACTATAGGATGCGGAAGAGGAACTTTTTTTGCTTCACCAATTAATATAACATCGGAAAGAGGAGATACTTTTTTTGTCTGATAACCGAAAAGATTTGTTTCTGTTGAAAATTGCGACAAGCCAATCATAATAACAGTGACGCAAAAAACCATTACAAAAGGTTGGGAATTCCTGTTTTTTTCGTTCATAAAGGTTTTCAGAATATTGGCGGCAAAGATAGTATTTGTATTGTCTATTGATTAATGATAACTGACTATTTCAACATGAAAATGATACATTATCAAAAATCTCCAGCCTCAATCAGCTTGATGGCAGCCTCAATATTTTTGTCGCTTCCCTGTCCCTCATATTCATCTTTCAGATTTGAGCCAAACATAACTGCTACACTTTGCCACATAAAAGCAGAGAAGGAACCGCGCATTTCTTTCACAACCGAGTAAGTAGTTTTCCCTGTTTCTCTATCAATAAGTTTAATTAATAAACGCCCTTGGTTCACTGTTAAATTCTCCAATTCCTTGCCAAACTGGTCTTTCAATTGTTTTTCCGCTAATTTAGTGTATTTGCTGCGCTGCTCCTCCGGCATTTGAGAAAGAATCCGGTCATATTCTTTTAGTTTTGCCGCTGCCAGTATAGCATATGGGTAAACAATTTTAACATTGTATTTCAGCCTGTCCCAAGCAGCTTTCTGTCGTGGATTTTTAAAAACCCTGTTTCCATAACAATAAATAGTTGGCAGTGTAACAAATGGAATGGTATCGCCTTCATAAATAGTCATACGAACATAAGCAGCTTGCACCGGCAAAACAAGTCCTTTTACAGAATCGGTTTGAGATTTACTCAAAAATGGGGAAAGCAGTAATAATATGAAAATGCTTCTTTTCATTGGTATTCAGGATACAAAAGTAATACCAATAAATGGATAAAGAAATATAAGAAGATTGAGAATGAACTAATAAAGGTTAAATCTCAATTTTCAATCCATCGTAAGCCAGCGAAATAAATGCAGGCAATTCCTTTTCCACTTCCGAATGCAAGCCTAACTGATGGCTTATATGAGTTAGATAAGCCTTTTCGGGCTTCAGCTCCTCCATTAATTTAATTGCTTCTTCAAAAGTGTAATGAGAAATATGGGCTTCCTTCCGCAAAGCGTTAATAACAATAATTTTTGAGCCTTTTATTTTTTCTTTCTCCATATCGGAAATATAATTGGCATCAGTAATGTAGGTAAAATCATTGATTCTAAAGCCAAACACAGGAAGTTTATAATGCATTACTTCTATCGGAAGAAAATTTAAACCTTCAATTGAGGTCAATTTATTTTCCAGTAAATGGAACTTAATTTCAGGAATTCCCGGGTATTTAAAATCACTGAAAACATAAGCATAATCTCTTCGGATAGCTTGCTGAACCCTTTCTGAAGCGTAAATATCCATCTCTTTCGACTGAACATAATTAAAGGCTCTGATATCATCAAACCCGCCGGTATGGTCTTTATGCTCGTGTGTATAAATCACCGCATCCAGCGTTTTAACTGATTCCCGCAACATTTGCTGGCGGAAATCAGGACCTGTATCTATCACAAAAACTTTACCCTTATCTTCAATTAAAATTGAAGAGCGCAACCGTTTATCTTTCGTATCCTTCGATTGACATACATAGCATTGACATGCGATAATCGGCACCCCTTGAGATGTTCCTGTTCCTAAAAATGTTATCCTCACTTTATATTTATTATTTAACGCAATAAAAGTAAAACAAATTCGGATATAAAAATATTTCAAAAATGCTCTGGCAAATCAAATTACTTTAGAAACATCGAATTCGAGTAATTTCCCTTTTGTCAGTTTTATAAAATCGAAAACTTTCAGAGTTTACAGTTATGTTGCTGATATTTAATATCATATTCTTTTTATGGTACGCCAATCAGTGAAAGGGTTTTCCAAAATCTCTTTAGTGTTTTTCAAAATCTCTTCAGAGTTTTCACAAATCTCTTTGGTGTTTTACAAAATATCCTTAGTGTTTTCTTAAATCTTTTCAGTGTTTTTCAGAATCCTTTTAGTGTTTTTGAAAATCTCCTTGGTGTTTTTTTAAATCTCTTTGATGTTTTTCATAACCTCCTTTTGCTTTTAACAAAAAAAAGACTAAAACAGTTCTCAATCAGAATCGTTTTTCACATTTAATTTAGTTACTAAGAATTTGCTTTCGACAAAAATAATTTTGAGTTGAACAATGTTTAATCTAAAATCAATATTTTCAATAGATTCCAATGTTTTAGACAAGGCTTACACGTTCCTAATTAATGTTAATAAGATGTTTATTAGTTGTTGAAAATAATATTTCTATAACAACTCTTTTAAATTTTGGTAATTTTGCTCAATGACTGATTTCGCAACAAAGACCGATATAAACTCTCGAAGACGAGTAACCAAGCCTAATTCCGCACAACAATTAATGGACATAGGAAAATTGCCACCACAAGCTGTGGAGCTTGAAGAAGCCGTATTAGGCGCATTAATGCTAGAAAGAGATGCATTGACAAATGTAATAGATATTTTAAAACCACAGAGTTTTTATAAAGATGCCAATTCGCGCATCTTTGCAGCTATCGAACAATTGTTCACCCGCTCCGAACCTGTTGATATTTTAACAGTAACTCAGGAATTAAAAAAAACCGGCGAACTTGAAATTGTTGGTGGCGCATATTATATCACACAACTTACTAACCGTGTTGCATCTGCCGCCAATGCCGAATTTCATGCACGTATTGTAGCTCAAAAATTTATTCAGCGCGAATTAATTCGTATTTCTACAGATACAATTCGCGATTCGTATGAAGAAAGTTCCGACGTATTTGATTTACTTGACAAGGCAGAAAAAAATCTGTTCTCCATTGTTGAAGGAAATATCAAGAAGAACTACGATAAAATGAGCACTCTTATCCGATTGGCTATTGAACAAATTGACAGGATAAAAGAAAACAAAGGACAATTTTCGGGTATACAATCCGGTCTTACCGCATTAGACAGAATAACTTCGGGCTGGCAAAATTCGGATTTAGTTATTATTGCAGCTCGTCCAGCAATGGGTAAAACGGCACTGGTATTGACAATGGCACGCAATGCCGCTGTCGACTTCAAACATCCTGTTGCTGTTTTTTCTTTGGAGATGTCATCCTTACAATTGGTTACAAGGCTTATTGCCAGCGAAACAGAACTTTCTTCCGAGAAGCTTAAAAAAGGAACTCTAGAAGATTATGAATACGAACAACTGAATCAAAAAATAAAACAAATTGCTGAAGCTCCTTTATTTATTGATGATACACCTGGATTATCCGTATTTGAATTACGTGCAAAAGCAAGAAGACTTAAAGAACAGCATAAAATTGAACTTATAATTATCGATTACCTTCAATTGATGACTGCGGGAGGCGAAGGTAAAGGAAACCGTGAACAGGAAATCGCAACCATTTCCCGTTCATTAAAAGGATTGGCGAAGGAATTAAATATTCCTGTTATCGCACTTTCACAGTTAAGCCGAGCGGTGGAAACACGCGGCGGTGATAAACGACCTGTCCTTTCCGACTTGCGTGAATCGGGAGCGATAGAGCAGGATGCCGATATTGTTATGTTTATTCATCGTCCTGAATATTATAATATAACCGAAGATGGCGAAGGAAATTCGACTGTTGGCATGGCCGAGTTGATTATTGCAAAACATCGTAATGGACCTATTGATTCTGCAAAAACACGATACATAGGGCAGTTTACCAAATTTACAGATTTGGATGTTATGGATAATAAGGTCGACAATTATGGCAGTTCAACTGCTTTGTCACCTTCCAATGATTTTGGAACGCAAAACTCAGTTATAAGAGGTTCTAAAATGAATGATATTGAAGAGGATCATCCTTTTTAATATTCTGATTTGCCAATAAATTATTTGATAATGAAACGAATTAAAGTTCTATTTTTTTTCACCCTGTTAACACTATCTTCTCAGGCTGCGTATATTCTTATTCCTATGGATTTGCAGCAGAAAGACCATTTGAAAGCATACGGTATTGCTTACTGGGTTCTTAAAAATGATATAGAAGTACATTGGCTTCTTAACTACAGAGGAGGCAGTTTTATGATGAAAGATGCCAAAGGAATTGAATCGGAATGTACTGTTCGCGGCGTTTCTTTCGAAGTAATTGCCGATGCCAGATCTACCTCCATCCTTACTGAAATTGCAGACCCTGAAGTAAACATGGAAGACGTGAAACTGGAGAAAGCACCAAAGATGGCTGTTTATTCACCTAAATTCAAACAACCTTGGGATGATGCTGTAACATTGGTTCTCAAGTATGCCGAAATTCCGTATGATGTGTTGTATGATGAAGAAATATTACAGGACAAACTGGTTAAATATGATTGGCTTCACTTGCACCATGAAGATTTTACAGGACAATATGGACGATTCTGGTCGCAATATAAAAATGCAAGTTGGTATCAGGAACAGCAAAAAACACTGGAAGAAAGTGCGGCTAAATTAGGCTATCAAAAGGTATCTCAAATGAAACTGGCTGTTGCAAAGAAGATTCGTGACTTTACAGCCGGTGGTGGCTTCCTGTTTGCCATGTGTTCTGCGCCTGATAGTTATGATATTGCCTTGGCTGCCGAAGGACTTGATGTATGCGAATCGATGTTTGATGGAGACGGCACCACTCCCGATTATAATCATAAACTGGATTATTCAAAAACTTTTGCCTTCACTAATTTTACTTTGAGTACGAATCCCTTTGAGTACAAGAAATCAAATATTGATACGTATGATAGCCGGGCACAAAAGTACGGTGTAACTCAAAAGAATGATTTATTTACACTTTTTGATTTTTCTGCTAAATGGGATGTAGTGCCAACAATGCTTTGTCAGAATCACGAACAGATTATTAAAGGTTTTTGGGGACAAACTGTTGGTTTCGACAAAACATATATCAAGCCTAATGTGTTAATTCTAGGAGAAAACAAAGCAGCCAATGAAGCCCGATATATTCATGGCGAATATGGAAAAGGAACATATACTTTTTACAGCGGCCACGACCCAGAGGATTATCAACACCGTGTTGAAGACCCTCCAACAGATTTAAGTCTGCACCCTAATTCTCCCGGATACAGATTGATATTAAATAATGTTTTGTTCCCTGCAGCTAAAAAGAAAAAACAGAAAACGTAATTTATGAATTAAGACTTCAATAGTTAGACAAGCTTACTAAATGAGAAGTTCAAGATGAGATTAAGAAATTAAAGAGATAATGATGATTGTCTCTTTTTTATTTAGCTGCATTGTTTTCTCTTCTTTATGTACAAATTTTAGACACCTGGTAACTCAAAAAACTACTAGCTTTTGAATTTATTTTAAAACAAAGTAAACACGGCTAATGCACTTTACACATTTGCGTCTATATGTGTGTAAAACAATAATGGAACATTACTCAAAGAACGGGACGGGAATAAAACATTGTCAGAGGATTCGGTCTTCCTCGGCGATTTTAATTATTAATTCTGTTATATTTGTTTATGTAGAAGCAGAAAGCGAAGTAATAATAGCGAAGAGTAAGAAACTCTGCTGCTGCTGGTATTATTATTTAGCTAAGGTTAACTTCACTTGATCAATTTGCCTGCAATATAGATCATTGGAATATAGGCAAACACCAAGTCGACACTTGTAAACAATTATGGCGACGATAGCATTAATATATTCATAATTCCTCCAAGTAGAAACCAGACACCAAGGACAAATGCAAAATTCATTTTATGGTTTGCAGCAATACCTACAGCCACCAATGTACCTACCAACATAACGAGTATATGTGCAAAAAAAGGCATAATAAAATGTCTGGGCTCAAACAAATACAATGATGATTTCAAACCTTCCATTTTTGTAATATCTACTCCTGCCTGTGGCGATATTATTTTACCGCTTATAAGTATTATTCCCATATTTAAAGATACCACCTAAAGTAAACCTGCTATTGCTGCCAAAATATTTTTTATTATCGGATTCATTATAATTTACTTTTTGCATTATATGTTTTTTTGATCTTTATGTTGTTGGAGGCTAATTAATAATTGTAAAATTGAAGAATTTTGCAAAAACAGGAGTTCAGCCTCCATTTGTTTGTTTTCTATTTCCTTTGTAATTTACCCTATAATATAATTCTAGTTGACTAATAAATCCCTAACATATCCGTTATTGCAACAATGTAATACTACTGTAAAGATTCACTTCAAGGTCATTGAAGCCAATCAATAAATGATATATTCTACTACCATTATTCTACCAAACGGTTTACAAATTATTTAGTCAACATATTAGCATTTTAACACTTTTTTCTTACTTTCAATTTTCCATGCAAATATCCTGAACAAAATAAAATTAACTTTATAACCAAGAAAGATTATTTCCGAAAACACCAATACAACATTTAAAAAAGAATAAAAAATTACCATGTTATTAATTACTAATTTCGCGGCGTTATGCAATTTAATATAATCTCTGATTTTCAACCTACCGGCGACCAGCCAACCGCTATCAAACAATTGGTGGAAGGCGTGAATGCAGACCTTCCAGCACAAACACTGCTTGGAGTTACCGGCTCGGGCAAAACATTTACAATTGCCAATGTGATAATGCAGACTCAAAAACCTACTCTTATATTATCTCATAACAAAACGCTTGCAGCACAGCTTTATGGCGAGTTTAAACAGTTCTTCCCAAAAAATGCTGTTGAATATTTTGTTTCTTATTACGATTATTATCAGCCGGAAGCATTTATCCCAAGCTCGAATACATACATCGAAAAAGATTTATCAATAAATGATGAGATAGAGAAATTGAGACTTAGTACCACCTCTGCTTTACTCTCAGGGAGAAGAGATGTGATTGTGGTTTCGTCGGTTTCCTGTATTTACGGTATCGGCAACCCGATGGAGTTTCGGGAAAATGTGAAGACGATTAAGAAAGGGCAAATTATTTCAAGAAATAAATTCCTGCATCAGCTGGTTGAAGGGCTTTATTCGCGCACAACTGGAGATTTCCTGAGAGGGAATTTCCGCGTGAAAGGTGATACTGTTGATATTAATCTCGCTTATGCGGATTATTCGCTGCGTGTTACTTTTTTTGATGATGAAATAGAAGAGATTGAATACTTTGAAACAACAACAGGCAGAAGCTTTGAGAAGCTTGACACTGTAGTGATATATCCTGCAAATATATTTGTAACAAGCCCTGCAACAATGCAGGCTGCTATATTCCAGATACAGGAAGATATGGTGAAGCAGGTTGATTATTTAAAAGAATTGGGAAAACATCTCGAGGCAAAACGTCTGGAAGACCGAGTGACGTATGATTTGGAGATGATGCGTGAATTGGGTTACTGTTCCGGAATTGAGAATTATTCGCGTTACTTTGATAAACGTATGCCTGGTACTCGGCCTTTCTGTTTGATTGATTATTTCCCTGATGATTTTTTGATGGTGATAGATGAGAGTCATGTTACATTGCCGCAAATACGTGCGATGTATGGTGGCGATCGTTCAAGGAAAGTAAATTTAGTTGATTATGGATTTCGCTTGCCTGCGGCACTGGACAATCGTCCGTTGAAGTTTGATGAGTTTGAATCAATGATTAACCAGACCATATATGTAAGTGCAACACCTGCAGAATATGAGTTGCAGAAGAGCGAAGGAATAGTAGCGGAGCAGGTAATACGTCCAACAGGCTTGCTTGACCCAATTATAGAAGTGCGGCCAAGCGTAAATCAAATTGATGATTTATTGGAAGAGATTGACAAGGTTTCGAAACGTGATGAACGGATACTGGTAACTACTTTGACAAAAAGAATGAGTGAAGAATTGCAGAAATACATGTTGAATATAGGTATAAGATGCAGATATATACATTCGGATGTGGATACGCTGGAGCGTGTAGAGATATTAAGGGATTTGCGATTAGGTAAGTTTGATGTTCTTATAGGAATTAATTTATTG
>CAIQBY010000104.1 GCA_903870175.1 uncultured Bacteroidota bacterium | reverse complement strand
TGGATAGCAATAGCAACTCCAGATAAGATTATCTCAGAAAAATTTCAATTTGGTAATCACCGCGAACGCAATATTCAAAAGACTGCCAATGCTGCTTTGAATATGCTGCGTAAGGAATTGGAAAGCTAATCAGCCGGATAAAATATTGAATTTTATTCGTTGAAGTACTTACTCTTCCAACTCATACTGCTGAAACTCGATTGAGAAGTAGCGCCAAGGAAAAGAATAAAAAAGAAGAAGCCTATTGTACAATGCATTGCAAGCCATAATCGAATATACATCTCATTATCAGGCTGCACCTGCAGCCATGAAAAAGGTATTGAAAAAGCAAACAGAACAGCCAAAACAATAATGCTGTAAAAATAAGTGTAGATATCCCTAATCGGCAAAAATAAAAACTTACGATACCATACAATATCTTTCCCCCATTGATGCAGTAAATAAAATGTATTGTTGCTTAACTGAGCAAATAAAAGTGGATCCTGATTAACATCAATTAAATCAAAGGCTTTATCAGGTGCAATTATTTTGAAACGTTTTATTTTTGTGTTATATCGTTTTTCAAATTCATTTATCCGAACAATTGCATCATAAGGAAATTCCTGTTTAAAGTATTTTGAATCGAGAAAACGGAGGCGATAATTGATACATATCTTTTCTATTTCATTTATTGAATATATATTATCCAAATCATTTTCTGCAATTATTATTTCTTCAGTTCCCGCATCTCTATTGTCCTTTAGACGATTCAATAACTCTTCGTCACTATGTGCTGATTGAAGCAAAACTTCATTTACTTCCTTCAATAATGAAGGGAATTGTGCTCTCTGCTTTTTTAATTCGTCAGTAATATTTACCTTATCAAATATCATAATGTAAAATTATGAAACAATAATTGCATTTGCAAGAGAATAAAAGAGAAAGAAATATGGAGGATTGAAATTTTATTTCTGAGCTTTTTTCAGCAGGTACCAAGCTAAAAAACTAAATAATATGTTGGGAATCCACACTGCAATTAATGGAGAAACTAATCCGCCGGCGGCAAAAGTAGTGCTCACCTGCATGAACATTATATAACTAAAACTTATTAAAATTCCCAAACCAATGTGCATTCCTATTCCTCCTCTTATTTTTCGACTGGCAATGGAAACGCCTATCAATGTTAATATAAATGTGGCAATAGGAAAAGATGTTCGGCTGTATTTACTTATTTTATAAACCTCAATATTATCAGAACCTTTCAGTGTTTCCGAAGCAATATATTCATTCAGCTCATTATAATCCATTGTTTCCACAGTATTATCCTTGCGTCCAAATTCTTTTGGAGTAAAATCAAATGTTGTATCAATCCTCGCTCCTTTCTTTATGTATTCGTCAGCTCCATTAATGGTTCGGATAAAATAATTATTCACTATCCAATGGCTTTTCACGCTGTCCCATTTAATCGTTTCCGCCATTAATTTATAATATAATAATCCTTTATTAAATTTCTCGATAGAAAACCGATACCCTGTATTTTCTTCTGTAGCAAATCGTTCGAGATAAATATAATTATCAGGAGCTGTTTGTTTGTGAATATTCCTGTCCCGATTATGAAACTGGTCACGTATGTATCTGTCCTCAAATTCAATTCTTTTTTTGGTAGCATGAGGTATTAAAAAGTTATTTAAATAAAGTGATAGAAGGGCAATTACAACTGCAGAAGCCATATATGGAACTAGAATTCGGTTATAACTTACGCCACTGCTCAATATGGCAACAATTTCGGTGCGTGTAGCCATTTGCGAAGTAAACAGTATTACTGCAATAAACGTAAAAAGCGGGCTGAAAAGGCTGACGAAATAAGGGATAAAGTTGAAATAATAATCAAATACTATTGCTTTTAACGGAGCATCCTTTGCCAGGAAGTCGTCTATTTTCTCCGAAATATCAAACACCACAACAATTAAAATTATCAATGCCATTGAGAAAAAGAATGTTCCCAAAAACTTCTTAATTATATATATGTCGAGTATTTTCAATCGTATTATGCCTTATTTTCTATACCTATTTAATTACAAATCTATACTTTATTTTCATTTGCCCACCATCTTTCGTTGTGAGGTCAATAAAAAACATCTTTTACTCAACAAACAACGTTGTGAGGTCAATGAAAAACATCTTTTACTCAACAAACAACGTTGTGAGGTCAATGAAAAACATCTTTTGCTCAAC
>CAIQBY010000103.1 GCA_903870175.1 uncultured Bacteroidota bacterium | reverse complement strand
ATATGGACCACTGCTAACACAGTAATCACCAAAAACAGTTGAATAAATTCCTGAAGCAATACCATGATATCCGATGGATGTGGCACCCACTGCAGTAGCAGTAGCATTTCTACCAATAGCAACAGCATAGGCTGCGAATGCTTGAGCATTATTCCCCATTGCAACTGCAAATTTACCTTGTGTCAAACAATCATATCCCATCGCTACTGAACATGAATCGGTAGCAAGAGTTGCACATGTCAGTCCAGTAGTAACTGACCCAATCCCCCTTGCTATGCAATTGTATCCAGTGGCGAAAGAATAATTACCAACACTCGCATCATTCCACTGAACTCCAGAAACCGTTCCAGCCCTAAACGCTGCTTTTTTAGGATACCAGAACATTAAGGTACCAGCACCTGGGTTAATTGTATTTCCGGTTCCGAAAGTACCTTGTGCAATAAATCCATCGTTACCTATCAAATGCAATGAAGCAACTGGAGCTACAATACCAACACCTATTTTACCAGCACTGGTAATTCTCATTTTTTCTGTGTTGTTGGTTTTTATTACAAAATCGGCAGCATTAGTAGTACCAATAAAATCATTTGCTCCCGCATTATTTCCTGATACTTGCCAGTCAGCCACTATACAATTTAATGCATACGTTGCAGTATCTGAATGAATAGAATGGTTTGAATTTGTTGAACTTCCGGATGTTGTTGAATAATTTGAAGTGCCGGATGTTGTTGCATAAACAGCAGAATCGGAAGGCGAAGCGTGAATAGCATATTGCGCCGTATCTGCTATATAAGCAGTATTTGAGGTATATGCATAAAGAGCTGTATCCGAATTATTATCATTGGCAGGTACCCAATTAATACCATTCCATTTTAATATTTTTCCGATTGCGGTACCCGTAGTATCCGCATCAGTTAAATCGTTCATCGAAATAGGAGTGATTATATTAGCTGCCTTTAACGAATACAATGAGTATGGCACCGAAAGTAATTGTGAATTATCCATTGTTACAAAGGAAGAACCGCCAGTTGGATCCATTTCAACTTTTAAATATTTACTTGTACTACCCCAATTAATAAGATTAAAATTTGCCTGACTTCCTGCACCAGTTGTAACTCCCTGACCAATAATGAGTATAAACAGACCGAACTGATTTGTAATAACTGAATGTGTTTCCTGCCATTCCAAAGTCCCGGCGGCAGAACCGGAATAAATGCCTATTCTAATATTAATAGGTGAATTATTAATAGGATTGCCATTTATATCCAGAGCTATAGCCTGATAATTTATTCCTTGCGGTACACTCTGGGATATACCTAAAGTCAATATAAACATAGATGACGAGGCAAAAAACAATTTCATTTTTTTAAAATACATTTTACTTTTGATTTAAAGTTTGTTCAATTCTATTTAATCTATTTTCAAGAGAATTAAAATCCAAATCGGAAATTACTTCTGATTTTATAGATTCTGTTTGTTTTAATTTTTCTAATATTTCCCTTGTAGTTTCTTCCAATCCCTTTATTCCTGCAAAAATAACTCCATCCATATCTACAGTGCTAATAGAATAATTATTTTCACCGATATTAAAAATAGAATAGAAATCCTGCGCCATAGGTCCAATATGATGAATGTGTTTGTCCTGCGACTTATAATTCCATTTAGTTATTTTAAGTTCAACAATTTTCTCTAAAATATCTTGGGTGTTGCACTCTATAAAATTTGCCTTTTTATTTCTATCTGAAACACTCGCCCAACTTCCTCCGGAGGCAAACAGTTGAACTCCATTAGTAAGAGTAGAATCAGAGTAAAAAATTACTCCTCCAGAAGCTCTAACCATAAATTGGTTTATAGCAGTATTGCGGAGCGGAGCACCTGTAGCATCAGCAAAAATAAAGCAACCTTTCTTTGTTGCTGATGAAGCATTGGTACCAAAAGCAATTGAAACAAATCCATCAGCAGTATTACCTTTGCCAAAAGCAGCACTTGCAGGGCCCGTTGCAGCCCTATTATTGCAACCTATTGCAATTGCCCCTTCTGATCTATTGTGATAACCAATTGCAGTTCCTCTTGTCAGTGGTACATAATTACTATCTCCTATGGCAATGAGACCTCCGTTATCAATAACGCCGGAATCAATAGAAGCATAATTATTACGTCCGATACATACACTGTTAATTGATTTTACTACATTATTATACCCAAAAGCTGCGCTATAGGTTCCTGAAACCATATTATTATATCCCTCGGAGAAGGAATAATACCCAATTTTTGAATCCCCCCAATTATTACTTACAACCTGCCCTATAAGTAAAGCACTTTTCCTTGGATACCACATTAAGCGGGTATTAATACTGGAGTCGCACAATGAACCTAAGCTATCAGTTCCCCAAGCCTGTATACCATCATTGCCATTAAATTGAGTGTTTGAAATAGGTGTTGTTGTTCCTATAGCCCATTGTCCGCTTGCAGTTAATCTCATTCTTTCTGATGCACTTGTTTTAAAAACAAGATTTGCAGAATCTATAGTACCAAAAAAATAATTTCCAAGCGTATCATTATTTCCTGTTAAGTGCCAATTATTATTATTAGAAATAAAGTTTATGGCATGCGAAGTAGTGTCCGAATAAATACTGTTTCCTGAATTGGTTGAATACCCTGATGTATTTGATACATTTGATGACCCTGAATGAAATGCATATTGCACCGTATCCGCTTTATGTAAAAAGCTATTAGCATAATTTGCAGTATCCACATTTATTGAATTACCCGCCTGGTATGAAAATACAACAGTGTCGTGGTGATTATCAATGGAAGGTACCCAGTTCACGCCATTCCATTTTAGTGTTTTACCTATGTCTATCCCTGTTGTATCAGCATCCGTAAGGTCATTTAAACTTATACCATCTGCCGAATTTGCCGTTTTTGAATAAAAAGAATATGGAGCCGACATCAATTGTGCATTACCCATAAGTTGATATCCACTGCCAAAATCAACCGAAACTGCTAAATAATATGAACTGCTTTGCCAAGCAATTAAACTAAAAGACGACAGTGTGCCCATACCTGTTGATGTTCCGGTTCCAATTAAATAAATGTATTGTCCATAAGCATCCGTAGTTAAAGATTGAGTTTCTTCCCAAACCAAAACACCTGTCGGACTGCCTGAATATATTCCGGTTTTCACACTTATATTTTGACTCACAATAGCAATGCCCACAGAATTTCTGGCGATTCCCTGATACTTAAAAATTTCAGGAGATCCTTGTCCATTCGCAATCCTCGAAAAACAGAAGAATAATAAAAAAGGTAATAAAATACTAAGTAGTTTCTTCATTCAAAAATTTAAGCCTTTACTAATTTAAATAAATGTTTATTCCCATTATAAGTAGTTATTTTTATAAAATATAAACCACTATTCAATGAGGAAATCCCTACTGAATAATTGAAGCCGGTGTCAAGCTTAATATAAGTTGAACACAGCACCAATCTGCCTTGAGTATCAAATAGTTCTACCTTTGAAATTTCATTCGCATTCCCCGAAATATAAATAATCTCACTCGAGGGATTTGGAAATATTGTAAATAATTCCTGATTTTCAATACTTTGAACGATCACAGATACATAAGGAATTGGCTGTACAAAACCTTCCGTTAATATATTTGATACCGTACTCAAAGTAACTACTTGCAACTCCCCTATATTCGCATACAAACCACCAAAGGAATTTGAAACATAATTCCCGCCACCTGAAATCACACTTCTTTGAATAGATTGAGAGTTGCCAGTAGAATTAATGGCAAACAGCATAAAAACACTAAAAAAAAGTTTAAGTATCGTTAATTTCATATTTAACTTATAATGATATAAGACTTATTTTGTTAATTTAGGTTTTAAACAAATAATAAAAGACTAAGGAACTGTTTAAATTTTAATTAAAAATATTGTTATAAAAAAAAGAATTTTTGTAAGAAATTTAAACAGCTATAAAACAAAAAACCAACAATAATATTCTCATCTTAAAATCAAATATTCCACAATATTACAATAATAAATTCAATTAATAACAATGAATATTTAAAATTTTATTTTATGCAGAAATATTTGTTCTATCTAAGTCAAAATATTAATTTTTTTTTAATGGACCCCCCTAAACAAGTATGGGACAGGCTGCTGCTAATGCTTTCCTTCGACAAGCTCAAGATGGCGATTTGCAATTGATTTCTATGGTGTTTTGTCGTAGTTGGTGTTTTCACCAACAAAATTCCTTGCTTAAAAATTTCCATAGATACACTTTTGTTTAGAAAGTTTGAAGGTGAAAAAACAACTGCAAAGGGGATGTTTCTGCTAACTTGTATGGAAGATCAACAAGGGCAAAAAAAACGCATTATGCGTTCGTGCTTTTTTCAAATCTATTTATTATTCTTTTACCTTTCTCTTGAAATGGAACTTCTATTGTCTTATAAAATATACTTGATACAAAAATAGTCAAAACAGAAACGATAGAAAATCGTGTAATATAATTTAAAGTACCATTGTCTAAATAGTCGATAAAATTTAACCGTGTCAGCCAATGCAAGACAGCAAAATGTACCAAATACATACTAAAACTAATTTTGCCAATGTAGTTTACAATTGGATTTACTATTAGTGTAAATTGGAATGTACTAAGTCCTAATCCCAAAATCAAAAATCCGATACCAAAAAGCACATGATTTGGAAGCAAAAGTTGAATTCCAGTCCCCAATTGAGCAAGTAATAGTCCGCTAAATACCAAAATTGATTTCCCAGAAATGTTTCTCATACTCTCATTCTCTATGACTATAAAATATAACAATATTCCCAAACAAAAAACAGGTAATTGACTAGGGAAATATAAAAACAGGTAATTACTCCATAAGCTATTATCACTAATTAGTTGAAATTTCATAAAAAACAATTGAATTAAAAATTTTACGAGAGTACTAAAAATAAAAAAATTAAAGGCTTGATTTAAATTTTTCACTCTTGAAAACAAAAGTGGTAAGACAGCATAAAACGTCATTTCAACTCCAATTGACCATCCTCCAGGGACTAAGCTATTTATCCAATAAGGATTAAAACCGTGTAAGAATGTAAAATTTGAAAAAATATTTAGAACTGTAATATGAGTTTCGTCACCAAGCCAATATCTTGATCCTAAACCGTCTTGAAATAAATAATAACAAATGCCTATATAATACATTGGGGCAATTCTAAAAAATCTTCTCAGGAAAAAATTTCGAATTGGGGATTTTTCTCTTGATAATCTGTTTTTAAAAGAAAGGAATAAAGTAAATGCACTTGCAAGATAAAATAATTGAACACCTCTAGCCCCCTGATCAATTATATTGGCAATTATTTTAGGGACATTATAATGTCCGTATTGACTTGTATGTACCATTATTACACCTAAAATTGCTATTCCTCTTAATGCATCAACATAGTCTAATTTTTTCATTGTCTTTTTTCGTTCTTAGTTTTTAGCATGACTTATATTGATGTCATTAATGAAATAAGTACACACTCTATATTCTGCATCTTTACACTATATTTTAGTTTTCACTCTTTATTTTCATACTAAATAGTGTCAAATAATTATATACTAACGGGGAACAAAAATACAAAAATTATTAACGTAAGTTTCGTTTAAGGATTCCATAAGAGCCTGTTTAAATTTATGTTGAAATAAATATTAAGGGGTAAAGCAAACCGATTGAATAAGCTAATTTATTTGTTGTTCACCAAAACTTCAAATAAATGTATTCAACCGATATAACAAATACCCAGTGGAAATTTATAAAAAATTCTTTAAATATTGCAGAAAGAAAAAGGAAAGTATTTAAACATCAAATCTTGATTTAGCTTTTAATTGCACATTAATCGAATTTATTAAATTTTCGACTTTGTTATATCTTCCCCTCAATCATTAATAATTTTACTCTCAAAACAATTGTTACAGTCAAACTATCAGTAATACTACCTTCTTCCACTAGCTTATAGAGTTCATCAAAATGAATTTTTTTACTGACTAATTCCTCTTCATCTTCTGGATGAGATTCTCCAAAGCTTAAATCCTGAGCCACATATAGTATCCCAAACTCATCAGAAGCAGAATTACTTAAATGTAGTTCCTGTATTTTTGTCCATTTATTTGCGGTAATGCCTGTTTCTTCAAGCAATTCTCGTTTTGCAGAATCAATTGGTGGAACATTCCGCTTCCCTCCTCCTTCCGGCACTTCCCATGAATATTGGTTTATAGGATACCTATACTGACCAACTATCCAAGTGTTATAATCTTTATCCAGTGGCAAAACTGCTAATGCAATGTTTTTGAAATGTATTACAGAATAAGTGCCTGGTGTATTATTCGGAGTAAGTACATTATGCTTTGTAAGCCCAATCCAAGGCGAATCATATATTTTTTCTGTACTTAAAGTAGTCCAAGGATTTTTTTCTTCATCTATTTTCATCTTTTAAATCAAATTTTAATTTATTAGTACATTTAACAACCCTATTATTTTTTGCGAAGATAAAAACAATAGCTTTGTTCTCTCAAAAAATACACCAACAAAATATTATAATATTATATTGAAATGAAAAAATTCGCAATAGCAATCCACGGAGGAGCAGGTACTATACTTCGTTCATCGATGACACCCGAAAAAGAATTACAGTACACTAAAGGGCTGGAGGAAGCAATTTTGGCAGGAGAATTAGTTTTATCAAAAGGAGGAAATGCTATAGATGCTGTGGAAACCGCAATCCGAAGCCTTGAAGATAATCCATTATTCAATGCCGGCAGAGGCGCGGTATTTAATCATGAAGGCAAAAATGAAATGGATGCTTCAATAATGGAAGGCAAAACACTATTGGCTGGTGCTGTTACAGGTATTAAAAATATTAAGAACCCAATTACACTTGCCCGGACTGTAATGGATAAATCTGAACATGTCTTTCTATCAGGTTTAGGAGCTATGGAGTTTGCCGAGAAAATGAAACTGGAGTTTGCCAACGACGAATACTTTTTTGTTCAATTAAGATACGACCAATTATTACAGGCACAGAAATCAGATACCATATTATTAGACCATAACGAAATTTATACTCCCGCAAACTCCCGCAAAGGAACAGTTGGATGCGTTGCTCTCGATTTGTTTGGTAATCTTGCTGCAGGAACTTCAACTGGAGGGATGACAAATAAAAAATATGGGCGAGTTGGCGACAGCCCAATGATAGGTGCAGGTACGTATGCCAATAATAAAACATGCGCGGTATCTTGCACCGGTCACGGCGAGTATTTTATTCGCTCCGTTGTTGCTTATGATATATCCTGTTTGATGGAATACAAAGGCTTTTCGTTGAAAGAAGCTTGCGATTTGGTAGTATATAAAAAGTTAGTTGACATAAGAGGAGAAGGTGGTTTAATTGCTTTAGACAGTAATGGAAATATCGAATTGCCTTACAATTCAGAAGGAATGTATCGCGCTAAAAAGTCATCCGACAGCCCATTGTATATAGGTATTTATAAGGATTAACTATTGTTATTTTTATTAACCAATTTGAAATCATCTCTGAAAATTTCAATTTGATAGTGTAGATTACAATAATTCATAGTTTTTAGCGTTAATAATAAAATAGAGAATAGCTTAAGTACAATAATTATGTACTTTTGATGTCCAATAATAAAAGAAATGAAGAATTATAAAGCATTAATAAAATCAATAATACTATTTAATATTATCACAACTATTGGTTTTGCTCAGCAAAAGGCAAAAACAAAAGATATAAATCAGCGTTTAATTCAGTTTAGCGGTATTGTGGTTGAAGGCGACAGTTTGCGTCCTGTACCTTATACAAGCATTATAGTAAATAAAAGCAATAGAGGAACCATAAGTGATTATTTCGGATATTTCAGTTTTGTGGCTCAATTAGGTGATACCATTACATTTTCTGCTATCGGACTTACCAATGCTTTATTTTTTATTCCTGATACTTTATCAACAAATAGATATTCGTTAATTCAGGTACTGCGCACTGATACAATATCTTTGAGAGAAACAGTTGTATATCCATGGCCATCAAAAGAGCAATTTAAATCAGCGTTTCTTGCCCTGCATTTACCTGACGATGATCTTACCCGTGCCGATAAAAACATGAAACGTGAAGACATGAAAGCCCGAATGGCAGGAATGGCAGCAGATGCAAGCCTTAACTATAAATACACAATGCAAGGTTATCAAAGTAAATTATATTATGCAGGACAGATGCCGCCCAACAATTTGCTTAACCCAATTGCCTGGGCAAAATTTATAGAAGCATGGAAGAATGGTGACTTTAAAAAGAAGAAAGATAGTAGTGATTACTAGGGTAACGAACTTAATTTTATTTATTGGTTGTTTAATTTTTTCTTCCTTCAATGTTTCTGCACAAAGCACTGCTACAGTTTTTGGCAAAATAACAAATACAGAGAACGAACCAGTTGAAGATGTAAGTGTTTCCATTCAAGGTTCTCCTCAGGCACCTGTTTACACTGATAAAAATGGAGATTATACATATACAATTCCAGCCGATAAAGAAGTAATAATTGCATTTTATAACATTAGTTATGGCAAACAGCAGCAAACTGTTAAACTTGCAGCCAATCAAAAATTCAAAATAGATAAATCAATAAAACTGAATACTTTTAAAGAAGTAGAAGTTACGGATAACGCACGCTTCAAAGAAGGTACTCGAATTGACCCCATACTTATTACTCACATACCAACTGCAAGTGAGGATTTCAACGCTATACTGTTTACGCTTCCCGGCGTATCGAGCAGGAATGAATTAAGTTCGTCATACTCTGTAAGAGGAGGGAACTTTGATGAGAATTTAGTGTACGTAAACGGGATTGAAGTATACCGCCCTTTCCTTGTTTCGAGCGGTCAGCAGGAAGGATTAAGTTTCGTAAATCCTGATTTGGTTTCCAATGTTTATTTTTCTGCAGGAGGATTTGAAGCAAAGTATGGAGATAAAATGTCATCTGTTTTGGATGTTACCTATCGCCGCCCTAGAAAGTTTGCAGGTACTGTTTCCGGTAGTTTGCTGGGCAGCAATCTCCATCTTGAAGGCTGTTCGAAGGATTATAGATTTACATGGCTGGTGGGGGCACGCTATAAAAGCACGAAATATATACTGAGTAAAACTGATACTAAAGGTGATTATCATCCTTTCTTCGGCGATTTTCAAACGTATCTTACTTATGACTTAAGAACAGATTGGCGGCTTGATTTTCTTGGCAATTATGCTTACAATAAATATCAATTAATACCTCAAGACCGCCAGACAGATTTTGGGACTATTAATGAAGCACTTCGTTTAAATATTTATTTTGATGGGCAAGAGATTGATAAGTATAGTACCACACTTGGTGCATTTACTGCAATGTATCACGACCATAATGAAAACCTTAATTTAAAATTTATTGCATCCGGATTTAAAAGCAATGAGAGTCAGGCTTCGGATATACAAGGACAATATTTTATTGACCAGTTGGAAACGGATTTTGGCAAACCTAATTTTGGGGATGTGGTTGCGAACAGAGGCGTTGGTACTTTTTTAGACCATGCCCGTGATAATCTTACCGCTTATGTACTAAGTGCTGAACACAAAGGAACATATACAGCGGGAAAGAATCAGGCACTATGGGGAATAAAGTATAATAAAGAAATTAATGATGATAAAATAAGTGAATGGAAGTATGTAGATAGTGCAGGCTTCTCTTTACCAATAGTGGATCCGCAACAAATTATTCTTCAGAATGTAGTAAAACAAAAAGTTGATATTTCTTCCAACAGAGTAGCCGGATATGCTGAAGGAATTTTAAATAAAGAAACAAAAGATACATCTACTTTCTCATTTATTGGAGGAGTACGTGCGAATTATTGGGACTTGAATAAACAGGCATTAATTGGTCCGCGTGGTACTATTGGTTTTAAACCCAACTGGCGCGATGATTTTCTTTTCAAATTATCTTCAGGATATTATTATCAACCTCCTTTTTTCAAAGAAATGCTTAATGCTGAAGGTAACGTGAACACTGATATTAAGGCACAAACTTCAATTCATTTTGTTTTGTCGAGTGATTATAATTTTAAAGCCTGGAACCGTCCTTTTAAGTTTATAGCTGAAGCTTATTATAAAATACTGAACAACATTGTTCCTTACGAAGTAAATGATGTAAAAATTACTTATTCAGGAAGGAATGATGCGAATGGATTTGCTGAAGGGATAGATATGAAAGTGAATGGTGAGTTTGTAAAAGGGCTTGAATCCTGGGCTTCCCTTTCCGTTATGTCAACAAAATACAATATTAAAGATGATTATTATTACCAATATTACAATAGCGATGGGCAACAAATAATCCCTGGATATACTGCTAATTATAAGAAGGTGGATAGTGTTCGTTTTAATCCCGGATATATTCCGCGACCTACAGACCAACGTGTAACATTCGGAATGTTTTTTCAGGATAAAATGCCTCGACTACCTGATTTAAAAATGCACTTGAACTTATTGTTTGGAACAGGTGTTCCTTTTGGTCCGCCTAATTCGCAATATTATCTTCAAACTTTAAGAATGCCTCCATATCGAAGAGTGGACATAGGATTTTCTTATCAGGTGCTTAGAGAAAACAGAACAACAAAACCAAAAAGTCCGGGACGTTTTTTAAGATCTGTTTGGGTAAGTCTGGAGGTATTTAATTTATTGGGAACAAATAATACTGTTTCTTATATATGGGTGGAAGATGTTACCAGCCGTCAATACGCTGTTCCGAATTACTTAACAAATCGTCAATTGAACTTAAGAACAATTATTAAGTTTTAATAATCTGCGATGGCAACTACAAAAAAAGCAATTCCTTTTAATTTTGTAATTGAGAATTTATTTGCCGCCAATCCTATTGTCAAGCCAATGTTTGGAGCTTATGCTGTATATGTTGAAAATAAAATTGTATTGATATTACGTGATAAAGATGATGTGGATAGCGGAGTCTGGCTGGCAACTAATTCTGAACATCACGATAGTTTGAAGAAAGATTTTCCTACTATGCGCACCATAGAACTTTTTGGGAGTGGAGTAAGCAGCTGGCAAATAATACATAAGGATGAGGACGACTTTGAGACAAGTGCAAACCTTGCATGCGATTTAATTTTAAAGGGAGACAATCGTATTGGAAGAGTTCCGAAACCTAAAAAAAGTAAACGCAGTAAGTAAATGTTTAGTAATTTCGTTAAATAGATTTACAGTTTTAATATGCTTATTTATTCGAAAGAAGTAATTAATAAAACAAGTGAATGGGTTGAAGGAAATGCGAATGCGAAACTTTGGCTTCAACAGCATAATCACGAAGAACTTGTTCAGCTAAAAGATGCAGTAAGCAGATATTCCAAAGCATTTGAATATTTATTGGTGCACAAACATTTAGTACTTGCCGCATTTGTAAATGCTGTATGGGATGATAAAAAAGCTTTCAAATTGTTGATGGAGAAAAAAGAATTTGTCTGGGCGGCGATGGCAAATTTTATTAATGGAGATGATAATGCTGCAGGATTTTTACAAAAGAATAATCTGAAACATTATATTCAGCTTGCCTCTGTGATACAAGCTAAGCTTAGAAAAGAAGGTGATGAAGGAACTAGTATTTTTAGCGGACCAATTAAAATAGATAAATAAAATGCGGGTAATCGGAAACATTCCTCATCCTAAAATGAGTATCAATATATTCTCGATGAATGATAAATATCAAATTAAATTTGAAGCCGGACCAATGGAACAGATTTATAAGATTGCACATAGCGAGGTGAACGGTATTGAAGGGATAGAGAAGATGATTGATGCGGAATTTCTGGAGAAAATATTAGTTCGTTTTAATGAAATGTATCTTTCATTTAAAGAAGCAAAGGAACGTAATCAATAGTTTATTAGTTCCATGGTTTATTAGTTACTTTTTAATAGTTATAGTATTTGTAAAATGAAAAAGATAATAATAGTATGTGTTGTTTTGGTTAGTTGTATGGCGTTCAGCCCTGCGCCTACTTATCAAATTGCTTTGATGAAATACAGCGGAGGCGGCGACTGGTATGCTAATCTGGAAACATCGCTGCCCAACCTGATTAAGTTTTGCAACGATAATTTAAAAACGAATATTAATCCTGAACAGGCAATAGTTGAAGTAGGAAGTCCTGATATTTTTAATTATCCGCTGGTGCATATTACCGGTCATGGGAACATTGTTTTTAATTCGCAGGAAACTGACAACCTTCGCAATTACCTGATTGGCGGTGGTTTCCTCGAGATATCAGATAATTATGGCATTGATAAATTCATGCGGCCACAGATGAAAAAGGTGTTGCCCGAGTGTGAGTTTATTGAATTGCCTTTCTCCCACCCTATCTATCATCAGAAATATGATTTCCCGAATGGAGTGCCGAAGATACACGAACATGACGGCGGCCCGGCTCAGGGATTTGGCTTGATATACAAAGGTCGTTTAGTTTGTTTTTATGATTACGAATGTGATTTGGGCGATGGTTGGGAAAGTTACGAAGTACATAAAGATTCGCCGGAAACACATCAGAAAGCACTGAAAATGGGCGCTAATATTATTCAATATGTGTTGATGGGCGGCGAAAATACTGCGAAGAAATAATAGCGTCAACTAAATATACTCCCTTAATTCTTCATTAATTATTTTATTTATTTCTTTCGCTTTATTGATAATCATAAAGTGAGAGCCACCTTCGATTATATAATTCGGTTT
>CAIQBY010000102.1 GCA_903870175.1 uncultured Bacteroidota bacterium | reverse complement strand
TTATTCCAATAATTTTGGATTTTGTTATTTCCCAATACACACCAGTATTCGTTGAAAGGTATTTTCTTTATTCTCTTTTTGGTTTGTTTTTATTTATCGCTTATTCTTTTAGCCAATTAAATATTAAATCGATTTATAAATCGATTGTATTTTGTCCTTTAGTAGTTTTATTAATGATGTCTTTTAATATAACTCAAGAGCGCCAGGATGATTGGAAACATATTGTTCCGGAGATAAAAAAAATAAAAGAAAAGAATTCCTTAATTTATATTTCTGCAAGTTACAAATACGCGGATTTTTGTTTCTATTATGATAATAAAGCATTTAAAGATTATAATTTTATAATAGACCGACTTGCAAATGATAATGTTTTTTTTACCCGACAGGGTGAAACTTGTGGTTGGAAGAAACTAAGCTTTGATAAAATAACTAAAGTAATTTATTTACAAGCTCATAGCCAGTTTGAAAATTCATCAAACGAAATAAAACCATTTATTATTAGTAAAGGGTTTATAGAATGTGACTTTTTTCAAAAAGGAGGAATTCAATACACTGTTTTCGTAAGAGATACAATGGAATGTTATCCATATAAGATTATTTCTGCAAATAAAAACAATAATTGTGATTGGATGGAAAGATATTCTGGAATAACATCAACAAAGGATACAATAGAATTATATAAAGCGTCATTTGAAGTTTTTGGAAATTGCAATCCCATTAAAGGAATAACAGAACAAATAAAGCATTCAGGAAAATATTCATTTGAAATTAATGAACAAAATCAATTCTGTCTTGGAATAGATAAACCTTTAAAAGGTTTATTTAAAAACAAAAGAACCATTCATGCCGAAGCCTATATAAATATGGAAGAAGGAAATAAGGGGTGTTTAGTATTTACTGTAGAAAAGGAAGGTAAAATAATGTTTTGGAAAGGAGTCTTTTGCAATGAAAATATTCACTCGGTTAATCCCTGGCAAAAAATGGTGGTTGGATTTACATTACCGGATGCATTACCGGATGATTCCGAAGTTAAAATCTATTTCTGGAATCCAAGTAAATCAAGTATTTATGTTGATGATTATATGATTCAAACTTTTTAAATTCGCCGAGTCAAAATTAATTATGAAACAATATTTCAACCAAAATAGGATTAAACTTTTTACTCTTCTTCTGATAATAATTTTGTCAATTATCAGGGTATCATCAGAAAAACCTTTTCCTTCTGGAGATTGTATTGAATATACTTGGACTACAGAAGCAATCTTTAAACACCTTTCTCCAGAGATAAGAGCAAGTGATTGTGAATCTTTTAAAAATAAGTTTTTAAAAGTAAACAAATGGGAAGATAATGAAAAAGGAGCATCCTATGATTTAGTAGCAAAGTATATTGAAAGTGGCAATAATACATTACTTGATAACAAATATGCTTTTTATGTAGATAAGAAAGGAAGGAAATATAGTTGTCATTTTTGGTTTTATTCCTTGCTTAATGTTCCGCTTCGCTGTGTTTGTTCAATCTTTCCCTTCAATCCATTTTTAATTTTTGACATTACCAACTTATTGCTGATTTTCTTCGCATGTTATGTTTTTTTAAAAACATCTCGATTTAATAATTTACTTACTTCCTGTTTTTGTTTGCTTTTCTTTTTCTCCACAAATTTCTGGTATATAAACTGGACTCATCCGGAAGTGTTTACTGTTTGTTTCGTCTCTATTGGTTTATGGTTGTTTTTTCATGAAAGAATTTATTTGGGCATTTCCCTGACTTCTATTGCAGCATTACAAAATCAACCTTTGGCCATGCTAATAATAATTTTATGTATTATCACTTTATTAAAGAAGGGATTTAATTTTAAAAATATTTTATATACAGGAATATGTTCGTTCATCATTTTCCTTCCTTCAATTTTTTACTATTATCATTATGGTGTTGCTAATTTAATAAACTTTGTTGGGGCATTAGATACACGATTTATAACTTTTACAAGGGTGTTTGGATTATTTTTTGATTTGAATCAAGGAATGATTTTAGCATTTCCACTTATTCTTTTCATATATCTATTATTATATATCATTAAGTTATTTCGAAAAGAGCATTGGAAAAATAAATTGGATTTATTGTTACTTCCTGCAATGATATTAATGGTGTGCGCAGCAAGTACTATAAATAATTGGAATTCAGGACAAGCAGTAGTAAGCAGGTATGTATGTTATATTGGGGCAACTATGTTAGTCCATTTCTTCTTTTTAGTAATGGAAATTTCATCCAATAAAATTCGGGCGATTATTTTTTCTTCCTCCTTACTAACTCAAATTATAGTTGTAATATATTTCCAAAGAATTACTCATTCTGATTCCAATTCCTGCCAACCGAAACAAATTGCAAATTGGGTGCTTAGCAATTATCCGCGCTTTTATAATCCAGATCCGGTAATATTTATTACTCGCTACGCTTATGGCATGGAAACTAGCTTAGCTGAATCTCCAGCTATTTTTGTGAAAAACGATACAACAATAACAAAACTCTTAGTGCATAAAGATCACATTAGCAATCTTGACAAGTACGGGATTACCCAGAAACAAATTGATTCTCTTACGCCACATTTGAATTTTATTATTGACTGGGCTTATTTGGATGTCAGTGAAAGTTTCAACCCCGTTTTTTCGAAAAGTAAATTGAGAAAAATTCAAACCGAACAAAAAATACAAAATTTAATTAAGGGAATTAAAGAAACAGCGGCCTGGTATGAAGTGATAAAACAAAAAGCAAAATCACAAGGAATTACAGAAGATGAAATGTTAAGAAAAGATGCCATTTATACTTTAAAACTTGATAAGGAATTAGAAAAGGACTTTAATAAGGAAGAACGGATAAAACATATTATCGAATTAATGAAAGCCGACCCTGTTTGGTACAAGGCAATGGTGAAGAAAGCCGGGCAACAAAACATATCTTTGGAAAAAACAATGTATAATGATGCACTTTTTCTGGTGGAGCATGACGTAAAATTATAACTTGCAGAATGAAAATCTTAAAAACCATTTTAAATTTTTTATCCAAATACGTTTGTGAATTTATAATAGGCGTTTGTTTAATCCTTACTTTTTATCAGCAAGTGAATGAAAACAAATGGAAGGGAATTATAAGATCTGATGGCTTGGGATACTATGCTTATTTACCTGCTGTATTTATATATAATGATTATAAGTTTGAATTTTTAAAAAAGATAGACCAGACTTATCATACCACACAATATCCTGATAGTTTTTTAAGACCTGCAACAGATGGGAAAGTAAATAAATACTATGTTGGATTAAGTATTATCTGGTTTCCATTCTTTCTTCTTGCTCATCTTTTAACTTTATTAACTGGCGGTGCTGCGGATGGTTATTCTTTCTACTATCAATTATTTATAGGCATTGCCGGACTCTTTTATTTATGGCTTGGCTGTAAGTATACACTCAAATTAATTTTACAGTATTCCCTTTCGAGAAACACAGCGGCTTTTATTATTCTGCTGATAGTGTTTGGAACCCACCTTTCACATTATACAACATATGATTCAAATGGAACTCACATTTATTCTTTTGCAATTATTGCCGTATTCTTATTCAGGGTGCATTCTTTCTTTAAAAATAAAAAAAGCAGCAATCTATATTGGTCTGCTTTTTTATTAGGACTCATCTTACTCTTGCGACCACCCAATATTATTGTAGTTTTATTTTTTCTTTTTTTCGCTGGAAGCCTTTCAGCCTTTTGGCGAACACTAAAATCTCTCAA
The DNA here is from genome assembly GCA_903870175.1 of uncultured Bacteroidota bacterium. Taxonomy (GTDB): domain Bacteria; phylum Bacteroidota; class Bacteroidia; order 2-12-FULL-35-15; family 2-12-FULL-35-15; genus 2-12-FULL-35-15. The sequence goes on along the minus strand of CAIQBY010000102.1, from coordinate 6,859 downwards.
GAAAGAAATATTTATTTGCATAGGGATATTTGTTTTAACAATCTCTCCTCAATTTATTTTATACTATTTACAAACTCACCATATTTTTCTTTGGGCATACGGAGATGAAACATTTAATTTCAGAGATCCGCAATTTAAGAGCGTCCTGTTTAGCTATAGGAAAGGATTGTTTGTATATGCTCCATTATTATTAGTATCCCTATTGGGTTTATTTTATTTATTAAGAAATAATAAATTTCAATTTTTTATTCTCGTATTTTTCCTTTTTATAAGTACATATATTATTTCAAGTTGGTGGTGCTGGTTTTATGGAAGTTGTTTAGGGCAACGTTCATTTGTTGACTATTCTGCAATTACTGCTCTTTTGCTTTCTTTTCTGTTTTTGAGTTTGAAAAATAATTTTTCACGGATATTGTTTTACCTAACAACTCCTTTATTTATTATTTACTCTTTAGTTCTTTCTTACCAATATCAACATTTTATCATTCATTGGGATGCTATGGACAAACAACGGTTTTGGGCTGTATTTATGAAAACAAATGAGCAATATGAAAGTCTTGTTTATTCAAAAGGATTATTTTCAGGAAACGAGCCTTATCAACCTGTTTCAATAAAAGCAGGCAACAATAATTATTTATGTTCGGAATACGGTGATGCTAAAGAAGTTTTAGCAAATAGAAATACAACCAGAGCTTGGGAAACATTTAATCTTATAAATTTAGATAATAATAAAGTTGCTTTTAAGGCGGACAATGGAAAATTTGTTTCCGCACGGTTGGATGAAGCTAACCAAATAAAATATAGCGGAGATGCCGTTAGGGAATGGGAAACTTTCGAGATGGTAAAATTCGGGGATAATAGATTTGCGTTAAAAGCTTTTAATAATAAATTTGTTTGTTTAAAAGAGTATAGACTTTTTGCCGATGCTGATTGTATATCCGGTTCAGAATGCCTTTTTACTATTGGTTACAAATAATTGCAATTCGATTTTCAATACTAACACATGATTAAATATTTAAAGAGATTTGAGCCATTTATTTTTTTGACAGTTGTGTTGTTTAATCTTTCACCTTTATTTATAACCCACTACTTTACAACAATGGATGGTGGTTCGCATATAAATAATGCACATATCCTAAAAACAATTTTCACTTCTTCACAAAACCTTTATTCAAATTCTTTCATTATTAATCCTGAGTTGGTTCCTAATTGGTCAGGACATTTTGTGTTGGCTTTTTTACTTTTATTTTTCAAGAGTGTTGTAGCCGAAAAAATACTGGTAGCTTGTTTATTAATCTTAACCCCTCTTTTTATAAGAAAAATAATAAAGTTAACAGCTCCACAAAATATTATAATTTCTTACTTTATTTTCCCTTTTACCCAATATTTATTACTCTATTTAGGATTTTTTAATTTTACATTAGGAATTCTTTTTCTCTTAATATTTGTTTTCTATTATCTAAAATATAATACCGCATTTAAATTACAGCACTATCTGTTACTCACATTATTATTTTTCTGTATTTATTTTTCACATTTATTTGTCTTCCTGATTACAGTTTTATTTGTAGGCATGCATTTGGGGTGTGCGTTAATATTTTCTGAAAACAAATTTGTCAGGAATAAGCTATTATTAAAATCATTGTTTGTTTTTATCTGTTCTCTTCCATTCTTATATCTTAGCATTAATTATTTTCGGCATCGTCCTGCTAAAGGGGATATTGAAATTAAATATCTCAATACAAAGGAGATTATAAAAATGTTCTTTAATGGAGATGCATTTACCGTATATTCTGATAAGGAAACTCCATATTCGAAACTATTTGTCTCAGTTATATTATTTTTATTTTTATTTGCTTTGGCAAAAAAAGCATATTATTTTTTGAGGTCAGAAAATAAAATACAATTCGTGGCAATCTTTTTACAAAGTATCGAATTTGTTTTTCTGTTGTTGTCAGCATTTCTTTTGCTTTTAGCATTCCGATTACCTAACGATGATGGATATGGAGGATTAATTACTATCCGTTTTATATATTTCGTTTTTCTATTTTTATTTCTTTTTGTGGCCTGCCAACAGAAATCCTCTACTATAGTTAATATACTTGCATTAATGGTTACTGCATATTCATTTTGTTATTCTGTCCATTTTAAAAAAGATGGAATACGATGGCTGGATACTGAAAGAAGTAAATTTGATGCTGCATTTGCAATGATTCCCGACAATTCAATTGTTGCAAATTATGTTTTGTCAAATAATGATAATTGGTTGGGAGGACATATACCGGAATACGCAAATGCGGATAAGAAGATTATAGTTTTGAATAATTACGAAACAGATAAAGGTTATTTCCCAGTGATATTAAACAAAAATCAATATCCTAAATATATGATTGGAGGTTATTTTATTTCAAAGGATATCTGTAAAAATTGTGAAGGGATGGATAACAGGCCAGCTACTAATGTAGATTATGCATTGATTTATGGTGTTAAGGAAAATAATGAAGAATATAAAAAAGTAAGTGAAAGTTTTGGAAACGGATACGTTATTGCTTATTCATCACCAACAATAAATCTGTATAAATTAAAATAAATTATTCCTATCTCTAATTCTTTCTCTTTATTATTGTTGTATTAAGTGATTTGAATTTCACTTTTAATTTTTCATCATAATAAACATACGTTTCTATTTCGTACCTGTTTTTTTTCACCTGTGGAGGTATTAATACACTTAACTGAATTTCTCCTTTATTATTTCTTAAAACAGTATTTGAAAAATCCTTCGACCTGTATTTATATAGTTTTCCTTTTTTGTTTATACAAACTACCAAACGAATATTATTTTCTGAAGTAGAATCTAAAGTAGTAGTATCAGCAATGATTTTAGAAATTAAGAAATGGTCTTCTATTTCATAATCCAAATCGGCAGGCGGATAAATCGGCTTCGAGAAAATATTGTTCCCAAGTAATTTATAAGATGTATCCTTCAAAACATAGTTTTTGTTATATAGAGTATCGTACTTTATATTTGTTCTCAGTTCATCTTTCCCATCAGGATTTTCTGATGGTTCGAGCCATCTTTTATATTCTTCCGGAAGATTATCTTTCAGAAATACTTTCCAGTAATATTCTTTTGTAGTATAGGTTGTATTTATAATACCTGCCATCGCCTGCTGTGTTTGAATAAGATTGAGATATAGAAAAAACAAAGCACACAAAACAATTGGTATTGAAAATAAATATTTTTTAATTGATATATTATTCATCAATGCTGCCAATGGGAAAGCCATAAAAACATAACTTTCTACAAATGGTCGTTGTGCAAAAGAGCCGCCATACCACCAGCAATCCCAACTCGAGATAATATAAGTATTGATGAGAAAAAATATAAATATGGAATAAAACAATGCTCTTTGTTTTTTTAGCATTAGTAAAAACCCTGTTATTGCAAGGCACATCATTGGTGTATATAAAAGCCATCCTTTTTTGTAACTGATTAAAACCTGCCTTATGTGAGGATGTCGAAAGTCGAGTTTTTCCCCCGGATAACTATAATATAGCCAGTGACCGGAAACAGATTTCCAATAAAGTATCTGTGGAAGAATTACTATAAATGCCGCCGCCCCTAAAAGCAGGAGATGCATATAATTTTTTATAAATAAATTTATTCTTTCTTTCAGTGCATCAATAGTTCCGATATTCCAGAGAGCAGGCATTATGGCAACTACACTACTTGTAGGTCGTATGAGTGTTGCTATTCCCATACATAAACCTATAATTACAGCATATTTTATCTTTTGATTATCGTACCATTTAATAGTATAATAAAGCATGATGGCATAAAATGTGAAAACATAATTATGGGGCATCATCCCGTCATACGTTGTCATTACGTAATAGTTGGTGCCATAAACTATTAATGTGACAGTTATAAAAACAAGCAGCGAATTAAAATATCGTTCGAGTATTTTGAATAAATAAAATAAACCTATCAACGAAAAGAACATGGCGCAAATCATCATCATATATTGATAAGGAGGAGAAAATCCATCGCGCTCATATCCTAATTTAGGTGCGATAAAATCAGCAATAAAAAAGAAAGGTGAATAAACAATGGCTAATCCCATCGAATATTTCATCACATATTCATTCTTCGGTCCTTTGTATGCCTGATAAAATCCTTCGGTAGTATGATATTTATCTATAATTGGGTTTAACCAGTTTTCTTTTTTCTCCAGTTTAATATCATGATAAATAAACTGTGCAGGCAGATAAAGATAATATCCGAACACATCCCAATCCAATCGGGTAGGGCGACGCGTGCTATTATAAAGGAATACACTCAGAAAAAATACAAGAAAAAGAATTTTTCGGGTCATTGATTTAATTAAATGGCATTAATAAATAGCGAATAGACGATGATGAAAATTAAAATGTAAAACTACATTATTACTTACAACGAACAAATAAAAATCAATATCTCCTTGATTTAGTCCGAATTTTACTTTTCTGAACATTAAAACAAAACCAATTACATTTAGTTATCAACCGGCTAAATGTACTGGAAAGCCTTGTTACAGGTTTTAAATTCAGTGTTTTTCTGAAAAGTTGCTAAAACGCGAAATTGGAAATGGAAACTAATTGTTGTACTTAGCCGAAAATTAAGAAACTCAAAATGAAAAAATCTATTAATGATAATATTTTGGGGACATTGCTTTCGAGGAAAAGAAAATTAAAAAAATTTACACAACAGGAAATAGGTAAAATGATTGGCAAGAAAAAAAGTTATATAAGTAAGATAGAATCAGGCGAGTGGAATTTGCCACGTCTGCTTTTATTAATACTTATTGAGCAATTGTGGGACAGTAACGACCATTTTGAACTTGATAAGAAGTGCTTAATTGGCAGAAATAGCGAAAAAAAACAGTAAATGGGCCGCAATATAATTATGTCAGTGGAGAAAATAATGGTGTCAGTGTGCACTGAGTTGAACATTGTGCGCACAATAATGATTATTGTGTACACAAAATTGGTTTCAGTGTGAACTGAGTTGATTATTATGCACTACCGAACGATTATTGTGGGCACCGGTACAAACATTGTGAACACAAGCATAAGGATTGTGTACACAAACAGGAAAAATAAATAGTGAAATTAATAACTAAACAATAAAATAAATAAAAAAACATGGCAACACATTCATTTATCGAAACAGAAGACCTGAAATTCAGCGCTCAACTAACAAAATTCGCAAAGGCATTAGTAGGGCTTTTTAAAACATTAGGGCTTTCGAAAGCCGACTCTGACAGTGCCACAGCCGATGCGCTGTTTATGGCATATATATTAACGTGGCTTAGTGAAAATCGCAGTTTTGCAATTACTTCGACCACTTATAAAGATTTAGCCAGACATGGAGACGGCACCGCCGTGATTGGCGATATTCCTTTAGCTCCAATTCCTGATATAGCGCCTGATTCGGTGGATTCAAATATTCAGGGAAGGTTTTCGGATATGGCTGGCCGAATTAAAAAAGCGCCAAATTATACCACCGCTATTGGTGATACGTTAGGTATCAATGCTCCTGCTGCTGCTTTTGTACCGGGAGATGGGAAACCTTCATTGTCTATAAAGCCTGTGGAAGGCGGGTTTCCACAAATTAAATTCACAATGGGAGACTATGAAGGTATACAATTGCAGAAAGACAGTGGTGCAGGTTTCGCTATGTTAAATGTGGTGCTTCATCCAAGTTATGTGGATAAAAGCGGTATGCCGGCTCCCGGAACATCAATTATTGTGAAGTACAGAGCTATTTATTTATATAAAGGTGTTCCGGTAGGCGAAATGAGCGATGTGGTTGCTATTACTGTTACAGGATAAAATAGTAGAGTAGTCACTTCTCACAAATTCAGGATTAATAGGCAGATTAATAATAAATTAAATAAAAAGGCTTCGTAGAAATACGAAGCCTTTTTTATAAATATTGCCTAATGACTAATGTACCAATTGACTAATAAATCAATGCCTAAATACTTCCTGCTTCCATTGCAGGATTTACTTTTTTCACCAAGCCCTGCAATACTTTCCCCGGACCTACTTCAATAAACGAAGTAGCGCCATCGGCAATCATTTGCTGAATAGTCTGCGTCCATTTTACAGGAGCAGTAAGTTGAGTATTCAAATTTTTCTGAATTTCAATAGGGTCGGAAACCGCACTAGCCGTTACATTTTGATATACCGGACAGATAGGCTGATTAAACTTTGTAGCATTAATAGCTGCTTCCAGCTCAATACGTGCAGGTTCCATTAACGGAGAATGAAATGCACCGCCAACTGGCAATACCAATGCACGTTTTGCTCCGGCAGCTTTCATTTTTTCGCAGGCAGTATTCACACCGTTTATACTTCCCGAAATAACAAGTTGTCCCGGACAGTTATAGTTGGCAGCTACCACCACTTCGCCGCTCTGCGTGATTTCCGCACAGATAGTTTCAATGATTTTTTCATCAAGATTTAAAATCGCAGCCATAGTAGAAGGGTTAAGTTCGCAGGCTTTCTGCATTGCCAATGCCCGTTTTGAAACTAAAACCAGCGCATCTTCAAATGATAGAGTTTTATTGGCAACCAATGCCGAAAATTCTCCAAGACTATGTCCTGCCACCATATCCGGCTTTAAGCTGTCGCCTTTGGTAGCAGCCAATATTACTGAATGTAAAAAGATAGCAGGTTGCGTAACTTTAGTTTGTTTCAACTCTTCATCCGTTCCGCCAAACATAATGTCTGTAATCCTGAAACCAAGAATATCATTGGCTTTCTCGAATAATTGTTTTGCTAAATCAGAGTTGTCATACAACTCTTTTCCCAT
>CAIQBY010000101.1 GCA_903870175.1 uncultured Bacteroidota bacterium | reverse complement strand
GCTACGTTCGGATAAACGATTTATACGTTCGGAATAATCGTTGCTACGTTCGGATGATCGATTTATACGTTCGGAATAATCGTTGCTACGTTCGGATGATCGGTTTATACGTTCGGAATAATCGTTGCTACGTTCGGATAAACGATTTATACGTTCGGAACAATCGTTGCTACGTTCGGATGAACGATTATTCCGAACGTATGAAGCGATACTTCGTTTTTTCGGGAAATTGGGAGGGTTGGAGCAAGGGATATTGTGGAAGTTGAAGGAAGGGAAAGAGGCATTTAAACTTCAATCTTTAGAGAAACATTAAATGTTAACTTTGCAGAGAATATTTATGGAAAACCAACTAAGGAGAAAATGACAACATTTCAGAAAAAATTTGATAATGAAATATTATCTAAAACAGATTTTATAGATTCAGAGGTTACAAAAGAATTTGTCAAATGGCTAATACCATTTATTGGGGGTGAAAGAAACCTTGAAGAAATAGGTTTACACTACAATGGGAAATACAAAAATTTTATTGAGGCAATCGAAAAATATCAATGGGGAAAAGGAGAATGGAAAGACAAATCTTTCAAAAATACGTTTGACCGTTTTAATGAATGGGGAAAAAAATTAAATGCTAAAAATTCTACCAATGATGAGCTACTAAAAATATGTATTGAAATCTTAAAGTGGGGTGGAGGAGCAAAGCTTCTAAATAGTAATAAAAAAAAATTGGAAAAGGAAAACTTATCTGATTTTTTTGCCAAAATGAATAAAATACTTGATAGGGACAAACTGGCGGAAATAAAAATATCAGACCTAAATTCAAAATACATTAGTTCAGGTTTTACAAAAATTTATGCTGCATTAAATGAAAATTTTATTATGTACGATGGTAGAGTTGGTGCCGCACTGTGTTATCTAATTCGTTTTTATCTTCAGGAAAATAATAAATTTGAATTACCTTATGAGTTAGTTTTTGGTTATGGTTTAGCTATGGGAAAACAAAATAGGAATCCAAATTCAGCAGCAAATAAAACTATTCTATTTAAAGAAATATCAAGTCATAGGGACATACATTTTATTAGTAATATTAAAGCAAACTGGTTGTTAGAATTAATTGCAAATCAAGTTACCCTTCCGCAAATAAAAGAGAAAGAAAAAATTTTTGCTTTGCAAACAGCTTTATTTGTTCTTGGAGAAGATTTACCCCGTTAAGCGTATCGTCCCGATCCACTTAGTTTAACTTGCATCTTGCTGCCTTAGTAAAAACAAAAAAACTCTTTACCAACAAAGTAAAGAGTTTTTTTGTTTAAAGAATAGAAAAGGAAAAGGAGTATCTTCAACAAAAACCTTAATACTCCTCCGTATTAAAATTTTCAACCCCGCTTTCAATCTCCTTATTATATTTACTGCAATCCATCTCCACATCAATTCTCTTGGCAGGCTTCTCAAAATCTCCCTGCGAAATCTTTATCGATTTATCTGCATATACCTTTTGCATAAACTTGGCAAATATCGGCAACGCCATTGCAGCACCCTGCCCTTTGTCGGTACTGTTAAAATGCACACTCCTGTCTTCTGCACCCACCCAGCATCCCGAAACCAAATCAGGAGTAATTCCCATAAACCAGCCATCACTATTGTTTTGTGTAGTACCCGTCTTTCCTGCAATAGGATTCAATAGTTTATACATAAACCGCAATCGTGCTCCAGTACCCATTAACACAACACCTTTCATCAATTGCAGCATCACATAAGCTTTTTCTTCACTCATCACCTCCTCCGTTTTAGGAGAAAACTCAGCCAAAATCTTTCCATTCTTATCTTCTATTCTGGTAATAAATGTCGGTTGAATCCATGTACCTTTATTAGCAAAAGTAGCATCGGCTCCGGTCATCTCAAACACTGATATTTCAGGCGTTCCAAGACAAATAGAAGGCACAGGTTCAATAGGACTAACAATTCCCATTTTACGTGCCAAGTTTATTACCGCCTGCGGACTAAACTGTTTGATTAAATAAGCAGATATATAATTAAGTGAGTTCGCCAATGCATATTGAAGAGTAACCGTTCTGCCTTCCAACTTCTCATCTCCTGCCGAATTATCAGGGCACCATTGCGGTTGGCCAGCCGGCATATCAATACAAGTTCTCACATTAGGTAATTTATAACAAGGGGAATATCCCTCTTGAATTGCGAGCGCATAAATAAAAGGTTTAAAAGTAGAACCTACCTGTCTTGAATGTCCAATCTGCACATGGTCGTACTGAAAAAACTTATGACTGTTGCCGCCCACCCAAGCCTTGATATATCCCGTTTGCGGCTCAATTGACATAAAACCTGTCTGTAAAAAACCCTTGTAATATCTGATAGAATCCAGAGGAGTCATCACGGTATCAATTTCCCTTGCCCATGAAAACACAGTCATCGCAATAGGTGTATTGAAATTCTTTTCGATTTCATCATCACTCAACCCTGCTTTTTTTAATACTCGATATCTTTCTGATCGCTTCATTCCCTGATGAAGTATGTCTTTTATCTCGGCTTTAGTAACATTATATGCAAAAGGAGCATTTCGTTTTTGTTTACAATCTTTAACGAATGACTCCTGCAGCTTTGTAAGATGTTCGGTTACTGCTTCCTCG
>CAIQBY010000100.1 GCA_903870175.1 uncultured Bacteroidota bacterium | reverse complement strand
TTCCTTGAAGTTGCTGTTATTCCAAAATTCTTATTGATTGCAATATGGGGAAGCGGCAGAAAAGAATATAGTGCAATGAAACTTGCATTGATGTTGATGGGCGGTTCTGTATTTGTACTTATCGGGTTGCTGGCTACCTATTTTATTACTGATACCGGCAATGGAGTTCATACTTGGGACCTTTTACAAATAGCACATCTGCACATTCCATTGCAAACGCAAATGTATATTTTCCCATTCCTGTTTGTTGGATTTGGAGTATTCACCGCTTTATTTCCTTTTCATACCTGGGTGCCTGATGGTCACTCTTCAGCACCTACAGCGGCATCCATGTTCCTTGCCGGTATATCAATGAAGCTTGGAGGTTATGGTGCTTTGCGTGTAGCTACTTATTTAATGCCCGAAGCAGCACAGCAATATTCATGGCTCATTGTATTGCTTGCTACCATTGCTATTATCTATGGTTCATTTGCAACATTAATGCAAAAGGATTTGAAATATATGAACGCATATTCTTCGGTAAGCCATTGCGGATTTATTTTACTTGGTATCGGTATGCTCACTAAAACAGCTATCATCGGAGCCGTTATGCAAATGGTTTCTCACGGAGTGATGACAGCCCTTTTCTTCGGTGCTATCGGCATGATTTACGAGCGGACACATACTCGCCAGCTTTCCGAATTAGGAGGTTTGTTAAAAGTAATGCCATTCATCGGAACAGTATATGTTATCACAGGTTTATGTTCATTGGGTTTACCGGGCTTATCCGGCTTTGTGGCAGAAATGACTGTGTTTGTTGGTTCGTGGCAACGCAATGATTTATTTCATCGCACTGCCACCATACTTGCTGCTGCATCCATTGTGGTTACAGCTGTTTATATATTGCGTGCTGCAGGCAAAGCAGTTATGGGACCTATTGTTAACGAACATTTCCAGCATTTGAAAGATGCTACTTGGAACGAAAAATTTGCTTCTGTATTATTAATTGTTGCAATTCTTGCTATCGGAATTGCTCCATTCTGGCTGTATAATCTTATTGCTCCGGATGCACAATTAATAATTGAAAACATTGCACGGGGCGTAACAGGAAATTAAAACATGAGTACTGACTTTTTTATATTAATGAAATCCGAGTTGAGCATCACGCTCATCATCTTTATTCTGCTTATACTAAAGGTATGGGACGGATTTAAAGATAACAGTACTTACTTGCACATCACCAATGTATTGTTGCTGCTCAATTTTGCTGTTGGATTTATTTACAGCAATGAAGGCGTACTTTTCAACGGCATGTTTCATACATCAACCTTGCTTGTGTTTGAAAAGTCAATTCTTAATTTAGGTACTCTGCTTATTTCATTACAGGCTTTTGACTGGCTGAAAACACATAAACATGTTCCTGAATTTTATATCCTTTTATTAACCACTTTGCTTGGCATGTTCTTCATGATTTCAAGTGGAAACTTCCTGATGTTTTATCTCGGTCTTGAACTTGCTTCTATACCGCTTGCTGCACTTGCCAATTTTGATTTGGAAAAACTTAAATCTTCTGAAGCAGCAGTAAAAATGATACTTCTGTCGGCATTCTCTTCCTGTATTTTGTTGTTCGGAATTTCATTACTCTATGGATGTACCGGTACATTAAGCTTTACCGAATTACCCGCACTCATTACTGCCGGACACTTGCAAGTGATGTCATTGATTTTTATATTTGTCGGTTTTGCATTTAAAATATCAGCAGTGCCATTTCATTTATGGACAGCCGATGTGTATGAAGGCGCGCCAGTCTCCGTTACAGCATATCTATCTGTAATTTCAAAAGCAGCAATTGTATTTGTTTTTATTGCAGCATTAGGTCCTTTGTTTTTAAACTTCCCGAAACTATCTTATAATATATTATTCCTGACCATTATTCTTACCATCACTGTCGGAAATTTATTTGCCATCCGTCAGAATAATATCAAACGTTTCCTTGCCTTCTCATCCATTGCACAAGCTGGTTATATTTTGTTAGGATTATCAGCAGGAAATCAAATGGGAACTACTGCTACCATTTATTTCCTATTGGTTTATATCTTCTCAAACCTTGGCGCATTCGGTGTTATAGGACTTGTATCTGCTCACGCTGATAAAGAAAACGTAAGCGATTTTAAAGCATTTTATAAAACAAATCCTTATTTAAGTTGGATACTTGCCATTTCTTTATTTTCATTGGCTGGAGTTCCGCCAACAGCAGGTTTCTTCGGAAAAATGTTTTTGGTAACAGCGGGTGCAAGTCATGGTAATTATATATTGGTTATCATTGCATCCATAAATATGATAGTGTCGCTTTACTACTATTTACGCATTGTTAAAGCCATGTTTGTTGACCCGAACGAAACACCGATACCGAAAATCAAAGGAAGTATTCCGGCACAATTTGCATTGATTATTTGTATGATTGGAGTAATAGTAATTGGCTTTGCAAGTTGTATTTATGGATACATCAACAGTCTTACA
>CAIQBY010000099.1 GCA_903870175.1 uncultured Bacteroidota bacterium | reverse complement strand
TTAATATTATGATAAATTACAGTGTAACAATCGTGTTTTACAATCTTTATTTCGGCTTTTATGTGCCTTATGCAATTGACCCTGCAAATCAAGCCAGGCTGGGAATAAGTGATGACCAGAAGGCTGAACTTATTGACTTAAAAAAGCAATGGGATAATGCTTTCACCAATTATACCGAACCTACTACGTATGGAAAATTATCGGTAGCTACCGTAAACCGCATGTACCGGATTTGTAAATTGATAACTGACGGAATTACCCAGCAACTCAAGAACAATAAAGGAATTTCGTTGCTGGATTTGGATTTTATTATTTTTAATATTCACATAAATAATGCAAAAAGTAAAATTCTTAAACCAAGCGAGCAGGCAGGTCTTATTTTAAAATCGGTTAATCATTTAAACAATGAATTTCAGGCAATAGATATTGCTGACCCTACAGATGGTGCAAAACCGAAATATGTAAAACGTCTGAAAATTGTAATGCTTGTGCTTGATGCAAAAGCAGCAATACCAACAATAGATATGCTTAAAGCGGAAATGGAAAGTGGTTCTATGCGTTTTGATATACCATTTACCGAAGACCAGATTGGAATGATTGCCTATGTAGCAGTATGTTTCAGCAATGATTCGGGTGATGGAGAATATTCGAAAATTATTGCCTGTCCGATTATTTAGGGAGTATTAAGTATTAATAAAAAAAAGCCTCGTAGAAATACGAGGCTTTTTTTATTACACAGACTAATGAACCGGTAAACTAATAAACGAATGAATCTAAACCACCTTAATCACATAATAATTTTTCTTCCCTTTCTGAATAAGAAGATATTTATTATTGATGAGTTGCTCGGATGAGATTTTAAATTCCAATGAATCAATTTTCAGTTTATTTACTGAAACGCCTCCCCCCTGAATCATTTTTTTTGCTTCACTTTTTGAAGGGAAAATAGTAGTGCGTTCTGCCAGAAAATCAATTATGGGAAAGCCGGTTTCCATATCTGTCCGGTTAATTTCAAATTGCTCCACACCTTCGAATACCGAAAGAAAATCGTCTTCCGAAAGGTTTTTCAAACTATCCGCAGTACCTTTTCCGAAAAGTATTTCGGATGCTTCCACAGCCGCATTATAATCAGTTTCGGAATGTACACGTATGGTAATATCCTTTGCTAATGCCTTCTGCACGGTTCGTAAATGCGGTGCTTTGGCATGCTCCTGCTCCAGTGTTTCTATTTCTTCTTTGGTAAACAAAGTAAAAATACGGATGTATGTTTTCACATCTTCATCACTTGCATTCAGCCAGAACTGATAGAATTTGTAAGGAGAAGTTTTGGATTTATCGAGCCAGATATTGCCGCCTTCCGTCTTGCCGAATTTAGTTCCATCCGCTTTTTTAATTAAAGGAGTGGTAAGCGCAAAAGCTTCTCCGCCCGACTTTCTGCGGATAAGTTCGGTACCCGTAACAATGTTTCCCCATTGGTCGGAACCGCCCATTTGAAGCTGAATATTTTTATTTTTCCAGAGATAATAAAAGTCGTAGCCTTGAACCAACTGGTAACTGAATTCGGTAAAAGACATTCCATTTTCGAGGCGGCTTTTTACCGAATCCTTTGCCATCATATAATTTACGGTGATGTGTTTGCCTACATCACGAATAAATTCAAGAAAAGAAAATCCTTTGAACCAATCGTAATTATTAACTATTTCGGCTGAATTGGCACCGCAATTAAAATCGAGAAACTTTTCGAGTTGTTTTTTCTGACAGGCTACATTATGATTTAATGTTTCTTCATCAAGTAAATTGCGTTCTGCAGATTTGCCTGATGGGTCGCCAACCATACCGGTAGCGCCACCCACGAGTGCAATAGGTTTATGCCCCGATTTTTGAAAATGAAGGAGAAGCATCACCGGCACCATATTGCCGATACCTAGGGAATCAGCAGTAGGGTCGAAACCGATATAACCTATTACCATCTGCTTGTTCAGAAGTTCTTCGGTACCGGGCATAATATCCTGTATCATGCCTCGCCATTTCAATTCTTCAATAAAATTCTTACTCATCGTTTTTTAATTGGCCGCAAAGTTAGAAATTCTTTTTTGTTGGCTTAGCTCTTCCTTATGGTATCAATTTAAGCTGTGATGATTTAATAAAATAATACCCAATGAATAAAAATTATTGCAGGGATAAACATCAGGGATTGCTTATTGGTCAATTAAATAATTAGAAGAGCAAAATTGTAATTACCTTTGTACTGTTGAACCATACAACTCAAAAACATAAAAATTAAATGAGAAAGTCGGATAGTGTGATTAAGGAAACGGAGTATTGCCATTTTGAATTCAGCGATAATGTGCTGTATGTAGGTTTAAAGGAAGAAGCTGATTTTACTCTGGAAGTATCACAGGCAGAGGTAGCGATTTCGGAACAATTGGTTGGGGATAACTTGTATACTGTAATTATTGATCTTACAAAAAATTCGGCTATTCCGCATGATGTCAGGAAGTGGATGGCTAACTATAAAAGGCCTAATCTGGTGGCTTCTGCGCTATTGATAGATGCTAATTTGGCTGCCAAAATAATTGTTAATTTTTATCTGAAGTTTGATAAACCTGTGGTACCCAACAAAATATTTAATGATAAAGACGAGGCAATTGCCTGGTTAAATATGATGTTGAATGGTAAGGTAAAAAGCAGATGATATTGAAGATGAAAAGTAATTCTGAAAAGTTTTTTCTTCTTTTAATATTAACCTTAATGATAACTGCCTGCACTCCTTCCGGAGCGCCGAGAAACGAAAAATCAAGAGATACTTTATCGGGAAATAAATCAGAAGATTCGATGAAAACAGATACGTATGTTTCATTGGATTTTGCGAAAACTACTGCTGTTTCGGATACCTCCGCATGTATGGTTATTGATAAATCGATGGCTATTACTGTGATGCCGGATGCTTCGTGGATAAGCGAACAGCAGGCGTTTCTTGGTGCAGATGGCTGGGATGAGGTAGTTTCGGACAATACCTATTATCAATCGCAGGCTATCACTGCTTTGGAACAGAAGGAGATAATAGTGAAACCACAGGTGCTGAACAAACGTTATTATAAATTTATACTGGCTGATAAAAGTGAATTTACAATTGATAAAATGAGGATGAAGGATAAGTGGGGAATTATTTTGTTTGATGTAAATAAAAATCCTGTATACTGGAGCAGCACTTCTATTGACGGAGCAATAAGAGATATTTTCGGCAAATAGAAAAGTTGGAAATGAATTACCCCGAGGCAGAGCCTCGGGGTATTAACCGAAAACCGAATAAAGAAATACTTTGTTAAGAAACATTGAAGACCTTAATAGAAACAGATTTTAATCCCATAATTATAAAGACTTGTCTTTTTTAATTAAAATTGGGAAACCTCTCCAAACTCTGCGTCATTATTAATAATTACTTTTGTCGTTGATATTAAATTAACATTTAAGTGCGGATTTCTTAATGAAAAAGCTACAATTAATTACAACTTCTTTCTCTCTGTTTTTATTTACGATTACTGTTTTTAATGCACAAACAGTAAAAATACTTTTTGATGCCACTAAAGCCGAAACAGCAGCCAATGCTGATTGGGTGATAGATGCAGATACTCATAACCTCGGACCAAACAGCAGCGGGGTAATGGTTACCGGACAAGGGAATGAGTCAAATCCGCAGCGTTATCCAATACCTGCACAAAGCGGAATCACGGCTTCTACCGCTGAAACCTTTTGGGAAGGCTCGTTGAGCAGTTGGGGAATTGACCTGGTGAAGAAAGGATATGAAGTGGAGGAACTTCCAAACGCCGATAGTATAACTTATGGAAATGCAAGCCATGCGCAGGATTTAAGCAACTATAAAGTATTAATAATAGATGAACCGAATATACGTTTTACGCTGCGTCAGCGAAACGCGATAGTTAACTTTGTTAAAAATGGTGGAGGTTTATTTATTATAAGCGACCACGTAGGAAGCGACCGGAACAATGATGGCTGGGATTCTCCTCATATCTGGAATGATTTATTCGCCAATAATACGGTAAAGGTAAATCCTTTTGGAATGAAGTTCGATTCACTTAATTTCTCAGGAACATTCACTAATTTAGCTAACATCCCAAGTGATACCTGTCTGCATGGAACAATGGGAAACGTAACAGAAGTGGTATATTCCAATGGTACATCAATGACTTTGGACAGAACGGCAAATACTTCGGTTACCGGATTAATTTTTAATACAGGTTACTCTAATACAGGAACAACAGGTGCGCTGTTCGCACGTGCACTTTATGGGTCAGGTAAAGTGGTTGCGCTTGGTGACAGTTCACCACCGGATGACGGCACAGGCGATCCGAATGATGCGCTATATAACGGTTATTCTGCTGAGGCAAACGGTTCTCACCAAATGTTAATGGTGGATGCAACTATATGGCTTATTGAAAGAAACAGCACAACTACAAATATTGATGTAAATGAGAATATTGCCTCAGTAAATTTATTTCCAAATCCATCAACTGAAAATATTACAGTTCGATTAAATCTTAAAAAATCAATGGAAGTTTCATTTGAAATAGTTGATTTGGCAGGACGAATGATAACGAAAAATGAAAAGAGAAATTTCGATTCAGGTATGCAGAATCAAGAATTGGCTGTGACTTCGAAAGGATATTATTTTGTGAAAATAATTTCTGCAGAAGGCGTTATAACAAAACCATTTATAATTGATTAGTAATAAAAGATTCTCCCCCTTTTATTAAATACAATACCAGAATATCATCTTTATCAATTCCTGAATAATAATTATTGGCAAGTTCCATCCATTCGGGAATACTTTGTCTAAGTTTTATACAGTGCATTTTAGCTAGCATTTCGACACATTCCGGATTATTTAATTCCGCTTTTCGGAGTACCAGTAAATTTATTCTGGTATTATCAATCATATTATCAGATAATGTGCAAAGTGATTTTATCTGCACTTCTTTTACATTTTTCTCCTGATAATATTTAGTGGGCAAACTCTGCCAAGGATTATACGGAGAACTCCATTGACAGGAAATCAAATTGACCTGGTCTGCCTTATACTGATTATGAATATAACTTGTAATATCCATTCGGCCAACTCCCGCAGATTTTGTACTCATTGCAAATAACCCAACAATATTAAGCAGTACAAGAGGGATAAGTATTATTAATTTTAAATAATTAAACCTTCTATTTATAAAGATTAATTCGATTTGCTGATAGGCGAGAATTAAAATGACTGGAAGAAAGTTTGCAATCGGGAATAGAAATCGCTCTTCTTTATGATGGATTAAAGAATGAACTATTATAAATGGCAGCACGGTCCAGACGATAATACTATTCGGTGATTTTATAATTAATATTATAAAAGATAAAAGGATTAAAATACCGATTGGAAAAAACGGGAACTTAATCAAATACAATATATAATAGTAACATGGCAGTGTTCCGAAGCTTGATGATAAATCGTCTGTAGTGGAAAACACATGAAAATAATTATAAAATGAAATGACAAACTTCTGGTAAAACCAACAATCAATTAGTACTCCAAGAACTATTATTACAGTAACTCCAAATAATAATTGTATTAGTTTATTTAATGCTGTTTTATTGATGAAAACTAACCAGCCAATTAATCCAATTGATAGAATTACGGATTGAAATCGGCATAAAAAACTTATTCCTAATATTGCGCCGATAACGAAATACGAAAACCTTTTGCTATTGAATTTCTCCAGCTGCAATATAGAAACTGCGAATAAAAATGTTATTCCGGATAATGTTTCAGATGAAAATCGAACATTTAATACTGGCAAAAACCAAAGAAAAAAAGATAAAATCAGGAATGCTGTTTTATTATTTTTAGTGATAATTGAATCGTTCGATTTTATAAATAACTGTGTAACAAAAATACAAAATAAGCCTGTAAGTATTCTTAATATTGCGGTTTGTGTGTATGGGTCGGTAACAGATAATAAATTTAATATTGAAAACAATCCATAACAAACAGAAGGCATTAATGCCGACCTGATGTTTGCATTGTACTCCCAAGCCAGTTCATTTGCTGTATGTGTGCCTGATTTTATTCCTGAAAATTCAATAATCTGATAATGTTCATCGCCATGATAATATCCTTTACTGTTGATTGCAGTAACTGTATAAACTATTATGGCAGTCAGCAGAATTATTTTAGTAAAAAGATTATTATTCATTCTGTTTATTTATGAAGTAATATAAAATATTACTTTTAGCTTTTCAAAAGTAATATTAAAAGCAAAGGTGAATGTATATTTCAAATAAAAAATCTATTCCCTTACTTATCTTAATTTTAAGTGTATTCTGTGTTATTTTCTATCATAATACTATTAAGCTTTTCCCTGCTTTTATGCATTCCTGGACTCAAAGCGACCGTTATGCACTTGCTTTAGGGTTTATAAATAATGGTTTCGATTTCCTGCATCCTCAGACATTTAACTGGATGGTAAAGGATGGCATCACTCGAGTTGACTTCCCAATTAACGAATATATTATTGCTGTACTGATGAAAATATTAGGGACAACATCATTTGTTGTCTTTCGTGTTTATACTCTATTATTAAGTCTTATAGGGTTGATTTATTTGTATCTTCTCTCAAAAAAAATAACCAAATCAGAAATTAAATCATGGTTAGTTGTGTTTTTTGTTTTCCTTTCTCCAATTTATGTTTATTATCAAGATGGATTCATACCGACCCTTCCGGCACTTTCGTTTATTTTTATCGCTTATTACCATCTGTTTTTATATCAGGAAAACAAAGCCAAAAAGCACTTTATTATAAGTACTTTGTTTTTTACTCTGGCTGCTTTGGTGAGAATGCCTTTTATAATTCTAATGCTTGCCGTTTTTCTTCAACTGGGCTTGGCATACATAAAAGAAAGAAAAATTTCATTTTTTCAAGTATTAATTTCAGTAACAGGTTTCGGGTTATTCCTCCTTTACTTTTTGTACAACTTGCACTTATATCGAATTTACGGAAGCATATTTTTGGATCATTTAATGCCTCCAAAAAGCATTGATGATTTGACCGTTGTTCTTTCTGAAATGTGCAAACACTGGTTATTTCACTATTTTACCATCTGGCACTATATCTTACTTTTATTTACTGTTGGTTTATACTTTGTTAATTTATCTAAAAGGAAAGAAAAAGTAAAAATAGTTGACACGTGGAAACTTCACATTATTTTACTTTTAATTGGGTTTAGTATTTATTTCGTATTCATGGCACGCCAATATTATGCGCATGATTATTATTTTCTGGATTCTTTCTTTACACCAATTTTGCTGACATTTATCTTTTCATTAAAAAACATTACCATTGAAAGTAAAAAACAAATTATTATCTATTCGGTAATATTGGGAAGTACTATAGGTTTGTTTTCTTTCAGTTCTGTAAAGATTCAAACCGAACGTTATTCAACTGGGCCATGGGACAGAACGGAAATTACGAGGCAAAATTTTATTGGGACAGACAAGTTTCTAGAAGAGAAAGGCATAGCCAAAGATGCGAAAATATTGGTAATAGATGCTTATACATATAATGTACCCCTTATATTGATGCAACGCAATGGATATACTGTTTTGAAAACCTCTTACAAAGAAATGTCGACATCATTATTTTGGTGCAAATGGGATTATGTGGCTATTCAGGATAATTATCTGGTTTCGGATGTAATTAAAAACTATCCATTGATTACTTCATTGCTTGAGAGAATTGGAGGAACAGGAAAGGTTTCTTTTTATAAACGGAGCAGTAAAATGAAAACAAAATCATTAAAAGAGTTTTTAGCCATATCTCCTGAAAATACACTGTATTCATCAACAATAAATTTTGATGAACCGATTAAAGATACTCTACATATTAAAGGCTGTGGACATATTACTACTGAAAACTTTTATTCTGCACCCAATTCAGGCTTCCTTGATTCTACATTGGAATATGGCACTACTTTAATTATTAAAGCAAAGGAATTAAAAAATAATACCAACCTGAAAATATTGCTAAATGCTGCTGTTTGGAGCAATCAGAAGTTTAACAGTGTGCAGATAGTTGCTTCAGTTACCAATCCCAAAGCCACAGTGTTTTATCAGAATTTTAATTTATCTGATTACGTAAAACCTACTGTAAATTGGCAGCACATAGAGTTTCAGTTTGTATTGCCTGCTTTTCAGACAGAGGATGACGAATTGAAAATATATTTATGGAATCCTAAAAAGATTCTTATTAATTATGATGATTGGGAAATTGTTATTTATAAATAATTAGTCAAAGCCTTTAGGCATTATAGAAGAAACATATTTTAATAATCACTATATAACTTACAAAAACGACTTAAGCCACTTTACTGCATCTTCTTCGCTGGAAAAGATACGAGTAGTGCGTCCGGGTTTATTTACTTTAAGATAAAAGTTACCAATTAATTTAAGTGCCAAAGTTTTCATGATAAAAGCTTCAGCAAGTGAATAAGGACAGGAATCCTTTTTTGCCCAATAGTTACGTGTTTCCAAAGTTGGTAATACAGATTCGTCGCGTGTAATCAGCATAGGCACCTTTTTGTAATTCAGGAATTGGCCCATTATAGGCAATAGCTCTTTTAAGTTATCCACGGTATATTCCTTTTCAGCTGAAATATCAACATTTAATATTCCATCTTTCCGGAGGGTAAGGGTAAATACTTCAAATGTGATTTTATTTATTGTTTCCATTAAATGTAGAGTAGTTGAGTTTCGGTTTATCCTAACAAAGATACGATAAAGATTTCGCAATCTTTCGGTTTACTTTTTATTCCCAAAAGTGTAATTGATAGATGAATAAAAAAGTCCGATAATAGTATCGGACTTTAATTAAGAAAACACAAATAATATATTCCTCTTATGGAAACAAAATTCCGTCGCAGTCTGTACAATAAACTGCTGGAACATTTGCCTGATATTTAATATTTATCGCTTTTATAAATTCGTTTGCTATTAAAGCATATCCTTTTTGATTGGGATGATAACCATCCAAACTAAAGAATCCGCCGGTAACAAATGAAGTATTGTAGCTTGCTCCGTCCCAAACGATTCCTGATTTTACAGAATTAAAATAGTTATGCATGTCTACAAGAGCGAGATTATACTGTGCTGCTTTCTGTGCTATCACAGCATTGTAAGCATTTGTTGCTTCATCAATATTATAAACTTCTGTGCTATCCAATGCATAATGATTATTCATCTGCGGAATAAACGTACCATATTCATAACATTTCATCGAATCAAGAGGAACAGCAAGTGTAAGGTATTCGCCGTTGTGCATTTGACGGCAGCCATGAGGATTTGTTGCATCAGGAATGATAAAACCATTGGCACCTTTCACAAAACGAATTTGAGTGAAACCATTGATAGTATCCCAAAATCCGTTAAGCTGATCGGCCTGCGATTGTGTGGTTACAGCTGCATTCCAAGGTACAAGCGTATAAAAAGGGAAACTCCTGAAGTCTGGAATGTTTGCTATCACGCCCTTTGCGCCATTCGCAGTAAGTCCCCCAAGTATGGAATCAAGGCGTGCTGCGAAAACAGTGGAAGAAGGAATTGGAGTGTAGACTCCGCCATTGGCGGCATAATTAAAAATATCTTCCATCCCAAGCCAAGCCATAATAAAGGTAGCGTTTTGTGCTTTCGCATCGCCATAAATTGTTGATGTTCCGGGAAGACTTGCTATTCTGCTATAGTAAGGGTTTTTATTTCCTGATGAATACAAATTACCAAAAGCAGGATTAAAATAATTGGCAGTGTTAGCAAAAGGGACTGCAAGATTCTGAATGCTGTTGCCGGCTATTCCGCTTAAATAAGGCGATGCAGCGCTTACAGAAACAACAGAATTCAAAGGATTTAAAGATGTTACGTGCTGACAGTCTGTTTTATTGCCAAGATGAAAAGC
>CAIQBY010000098.1 GCA_903870175.1 uncultured Bacteroidota bacterium | reverse complement strand
ACTTTTCATTTTTACTTTGTTTTTAGGTTAATTAATTATTTACTGTTTATTTATTTTTTTGAGGTTGTTTTTCCGAGTTTCTTTATCTTGAATAAAAAAGTGACCAAATATAAGAGTAATCCCCATATAATTCCAATCATACTTACAGAAACTATCACCAAAGAATAAGGAGCGTTTTTGCCTGTCGACCATAAATTCCTTCTGTTTTCTGCTATTGCTTTCGGCATCACTGTCCAAGGTATCGCTTTGCCTGTCTGCACATTGCCATAAGTTTCATTGTCTTCTATCTTGCCTATAACAATTAATGTGCCATCTGCTTCGCCGATAACATTACTTGGTATCAACGCAGATACTTCACCGTTTTCATTTGTTTTTAATGCATCGCCGCCAAACGGAAGTATCGAGAAACTTCTTTTAATACCAAGTTTCAATTCGGCTCCAACCACTGGTGTTTCGGTACCGTCATCTTTTATTTCCGTTAATCGTGCAGTAGCAGTTTGCAGCGTATCTTTTCCGGTTACAGTAATAGTTATGTTGGCATCCTTCACCTCTACTTCTCCCTGTTTATCTATGTATTTAGGGTCGCCTTTCAGCTCTGCAACAAATTTATAATCATGTTTTCCTTTGAGTATATCCTTTGCATTATCTTTCATTTCGAAAACAATTTTTCCGTCCTGATCAGCAGCCAGTCTGCCAAGCAATCCTTCCCCTGTTTTAGCGTCATAAGATTTTACATCATTCATGTAAAGGCTTACCATGGCACCATCCACAGGCACATTTTTCTTTTCTACTTTTGTAGTTACCGCTACTTTTACAGATAATACACCATCTGTTTTTTTGTAGGAAACATTCATATTCGCCTTCGCTTTCGATGGCGCTGCATTATCGTCCTGGGCTATCGCCTGATTAGCAGTAGTAATAAATAATCCGGCAATAAGAAGACAAATAGTTGGTTTAATAATTTTCATAACAGCTCTGTTTTTAAAACATATATTTTTCATAAATCAGTCATTTAAATGTTCATAAATTAAATCGTGGTCCACACCTCTTTCTTCAGCAAGTTCCCAGATGGAAATGATAGGGAAGTAACGTACAAAAAGAGTGATAAGTAATGTAGCACCTGCAAGCGAAGCAACAGTGATAGACCATTCAGGCAATGTAGGAGAATACACTTTTGATGCTTCAGTAATTTCCTGCATTGGCAAAAACGGGTGAAGCATTGTAGGAATCACAATAAGGAAACGTTTGAACCATGCACCTACTATCACACATATCGAGATGATAAACATCGGGAATGGTTTTCTGAAACGTTTGAAGAACAGCAGACAGATAGGAATTATCATACCTACTATTTGTACCGACCAGAACATGAACGCATATTTACCAGCAAATAATTCAGTCAAATGAGATGATTCATCACCTTTCATTTTATAACCCGGCATCATATATTCATTCACTGTGAAATAAAAATAAATAAGAGAAAGAAGAACAAGTAATCGTCCCATCTTGTCAAAATGTTTGAATGTTATATACTGATTATACTTAGGATTAAAACGAAGTAGAATATACATAGCGCAAATTACTCCTCCTGCACCAAGCATAAATGCTCCAGCAACAAAATATGCCCCAAAATTTGTACTATCCCATCCCGGACGGAAAGTACTTTCGAATAACCAGGAAGTAACTGTGTGAATACTTAACGCAACAGGTATAATCATTATAGCAAGTATTACTTCCGCTTTTTTTACAAGTTCATATTGTCCGCGTCTGTTCTGCCAGTTAAGTGCAAGGAACTTATACATCCATTTTTGCCATTTAGGGATGTTTTTTAAATGGTCTCTGCAATAAGCAATACCCGGTAATAATGGGAAGTAAAGAAACAAAACACTTATCGACATATAAGTCATTACCACAATAACGTCCCAAACAATAGGCGATTGAATCCGTCCGTACATAAACATATTTAATAATCTGTCAGGACGACCCATATCTACTATAATAATAAGCCCTGCAAACACGATGGATGCAACAGCTATTACTTCTGCAATTCTTGTAATCGGCGACCTCCAGCTTATGCCAAGCAAACGAAGTACAGCTGTAATTAATGAACCAACTAAACTGATGGCAACAAAGAATACGAAGTTGGATATGTAAATACCCCACGAAACAGTATCACCCAGTCCGGTAACACTCAATCCGAATCGTAATTGTTTTACATAGTTATATAGTCCGAATGCAATAACTATTAATAGGAATACAACCCATGCTTTACCAATCTTTCCAAATTTATGTGGAAGCATATCCTGATTAAATTTGCGAAGCATCTCAATGGATTCGGCATCATTTTTAGGTTTAATTATATCTCTCATAACCTTAATATTTTCTTTAATTAATAATTCTGATTTTATTTATAATAACTAGCCTTTCTTTTCAGTGTTTTCTTTGGCTTTATCACCTTCCACTTCTCTGTCTTTGAAAGGGAAAATACGATTTGCAGGAGGCAAATAATAAACACTTGGTTCAGTACCCAAAGATTCTAAATATCTATATCCTGCTTTATCTTTGAGTAATTGACTCAAACTTACTGTTTCATCACCATTGGTAACACTGTCTTCATTTCTGTTACCGAAATAATAAACACCATTAGGGCATGCAGCAACGCAGTGAGGAAGTTTGCCTTGTCTTAACATATCAGGGCAGAAATCACATTTTTCTACAGTTCCTTTTTTTCTTGGAACACTTGTTTCCGGTGAATAAGTTGCGTTTGCAAAAGCTTCAGGAACTTTTGGTTCTTCCCAATTGAAAACTCTGGTAGAATAAGGACATGCAGCCATACAGAACCGGCAACCGATACAACGTTCGTTATCTATAAGTACGATACCGTCGCTTCTTTTAAATGTAGCATCCACCGGACAAACTTTAACACATGGTGGTTTATCACAATGCAAACAAGGTTTCGGCATCCAGTATGGAGCAGTTTCCTCTGTTTCCTGCATTTTAAATACCTTCAGCCACTTATCCTGTTCAGGTAATAAATGGTGTTTCTGACATGCTTTCTGGCATTTAAGTGCATCCTTGCAACGGGATAAATCTATTACCATTACAAATTTTTTCCCCGGGATTCCTTCTCTTGATTCAGTGGATGAAGAGCAGCAGTGTTTTGCACTTTTAATATGCGATTCATCCACTTCCATCAGTTTGCCGTCGGTGGTCATTACTTTCACCTTTTTACCGGTTGTATCTTTTTTATCATCAGTGGAAAAAGCTTTTTGCAGTCCGCCGCCTACTACAGTAAGACCTGCTGCTAAAACTCCAAACTTTAGAAATTTCCTTCTGCTGGCTTCAGTAGATTCCTGATTGATATTTTCTTCATTAGTTGAAGATTGTTCTATATGTTCTGACATAACTTAAAGTATTTAGTTAATGTTTAAAATAATTGAATTTCTATTGGAATATTTTCTTCTTATTTTTCGGTACAAAGTTGCGTGATAAAGTGTATTCTATAATATGAGATACATCAGTTCAAAATATGCTATTTCGCAGGAATTAAAACTCTGGTTATGATTAAAGTCAGCTTTTAGAAACATAAGTTATAGTAAACTTGAACAGTTACTTTGGCAATGTGCCAAAAGAAATCCAAATACCTAATTCAAATCAATTACATTTCCTATCTTTGAAACTTTATTCAAAAGTAAAAACCACGAATGCTTTTTAAAGAAATAATTGGTCAAAATGAGATTAAAGCAAGGCTGCTGCGTTCTGTTAATGAAGCACGGATTAGTCATGCACAATTGTTTCTTGGTCCACAGGGTAGCGGGAGTCTTGCGCTTGCAGTAGCTTATGCTCAATATATCTGTTGTTCAAATAAAAAAGAAGATGATTCATGCGGGACGTGTTCAAGCTGTATAAAGTATAATAAACTCATTCATCCTGATTTGCATTTTGTATATCCTGTTGCACTTTCAAAGGATGTAAGAGTGAGTACAGATGTAGCAATTGAATGGCGTCAAGCATTTTTGGATAATCCTTATATTACTTTATTCAACTGGTTCGAACAGCTTGAAGCTGAAAACAAGCAGGCAGTAATTGGTGTAGAAGAAAGCGGAGAAATATTACGTAAGTTAAGTCTTACTACCTACGAGAGTGATTATAAAATAATGATTATCTGGCAGGCGGATAAAATGAATGCTGCTTCTGCAAATAAATTATTGAAAATACTGGAAGAGCCACCTGATAAAACGTTGTTTTTGTTGGTATGTGAAAGCGAAGATCAATTATTGCGAACAATATTATCTCGTACTCAATTGATTAAAATACCTAAACTTACTGATGAAGATATTACAAAAGCGTTAATTGAGCGCAATAAGATTTCTCCTGAAACAGCAGATAGTACAGCTCATTTAGCTGATGGAAATTATGCAGAAGCTTTATTGCTTATTAATGAAAATGAAAACGCTGCACAGAATCTTGCAAGTTTTCAGAAACTAATGAGGGCAAGTTTAAAGTTCGACCCTAAAGCAGTATTGACTTGGATAGATGATGTATCGGCAACAGGCAGAGAACGACAAAAAAATTTTTTGAAATATGCATTGCATATTATGCGTGAAAGTTTAATGATAAGTTATGCTGACACAAGTCTTATCAAATTAGGAATTGAGGAAGAGGAGTTTGTAAAAAAGTTTTCTCCTTTTATTCATGCAAATAATGTAGAGCGTTTTATCGAAGAGCTTAACAAAGCTTATTTTCACATGGAACGAAATGCGAATACAAAAATATTGTTCATGGATTTAGCATTTAAGTTTAATGAATTATTAAATTTACCAAAACCTATTTAGGTAATTAGTTTATATAAAAATTAGAATTAAGAATAATAAAAGATATGGGATGTAGTGGATGTTCAACGGGAAGAGGATGTAGTACGGCAAGTCCTTCGTTGCCGGGAGGGTGCAAAAACAATGGTTCATGTGGAACAGGAGGATGTAATAAACTATCTGTTTTCGATTGGCTGGCAAATATGGAATTGCCTAGCGGACAAGCACCATTTGATATTGTTGAAGTAAGATTTAAGAACAGCAGAAAAGATTTTTTCAGGAATACGAATAAAGAACAGATTAATGTTGGTGATGTATTAGCTGTGGAAGCAACATCAGGTCACGACATTGGTGTAGTATCTCTTTCAGGAGAACTTGTTCGTTTACAAATGAAAAAACGAAATGTAAAGCTTGATTCCGAAGAAATAAAAAAGATTTATCGCAAAGCACGGGTTAGTGATATAGAAAAATGGCAGGAAGCACAAAAGCTTGAACATGCTACAATGTATCGCGCCAGAACATTTGCCGTGAAACTGAATTTACAAATGAAAATATCTGATGTAGAATATCAGGGTGACAGAACAAAAGCGATATTCTATTATACTGCGGAAGAGCGTGTAGATTTCCGTGAATTGATAAAAGTTCTTGCTGACGAATTTAAGGTGAGAATCGAAATGAAACAGATTGGTGCACGGCAGGAAGCTGGGCGTCTAGGTTCAATAGGTTCCTGTGGTCGCGAATTGTGTTGTTCTACCTGGCTTACTGATTTTCGTTCCGTGTCTACCAGTGCGGCTCGTTATCAGCAGTTATCATTAAATCCATTAAAACTTGCAGGGCAATGCGGCAAACTTAAATGCTGTTTGAATTATGAACTGGATAGTTATATGGATGCCTTGAAAGACATACCTGACGTTAATAATGTAAAACTTGAAACTCAAAAGGGAAGAGCATTTCACCAGAAAACAGATATTTTTAAACACATAATGTTTTTCTCCTATACTACTGAACCGGATAATTTTATTCAGTTATCGGTGGAAAGAGTGAAGGAAATTATTGCAATGAATGTAGAGGGAAATAAGCCGGAAGATTTGGCTGAAAAGGTTGTATATACTAAGCCTGTTGAGAAAAAACATGATTACGAAAATGTAGTCGGACAGGATAGCCTTACCAGATTTGATAAAAGCAAGAAAAAGAAAAACAATAATAATAAACGACGCAATGGTCCGCCAAATGCAAACAGACAGGCAGGAGCACCAAATGCAAATAAACCGAATGTAAACGCTAATCCGAATCAAAATCCAAATCAGAATAAACAGGGTCAGAATCAAAACAGACCAAATCCAAACCAAACCAAACCAAATCCAAACCAGAATAAACCGAATCCGAATAATAATCGCCCACGACCAAATAATAATCGCCCAAGGCCGAACAACAATACCAATGAACCAAAGAAAGATTAAATATTCAGCATTATTATTTCTGATTTCGGTTTTGTTTTTTACTTCGTGTGACAGGGCACGTATCTTTGAGAAAAACTTAGATATACCTGAAACAGGATGGAAAACAGATAACATTTTAAAATTTGATGTAGATATAAAAGACGCTTCAACACCTACAAATTTTTATGTTAATGTTCGTAATGCAGATGGATATCCTTACAGCAATATTTATCTGTTTCTCAAAACAAAATTCCCGAACGGAAAAATGTCAAATGATACGTTAGAATGTATTCTTGCAGATGAAAAAGGGAAGTGGCTTGGCAACGGATTAGGGGATATTTATGACAATCAGATTTTATTTAAAAAAAATGTTCGTTTCCCTTTAGCCGGAAAATACACATTTGAAATACAACATGGAATGCGTGCAGACATTGTTCCTTTAATTATGGATGTTGGGTTACGCATAGCAAAAACTGAATAAAAATGAGTACTCAAAAAGAAGACAAGAAAAAGAAAAAAAGATTCATAATCTGGTTCTGGATATTATTTACATTTCCCATATTATCATTATTGTTGTTTGTATTAGGAGTTCGCATGTTTGCTGATTTGCCTGATACAGAAGCTCTGCAAAATCCAAAAACAAATTTAGCAACTGAAGTATTTTCATGTGATATGAAAGTACTTGGAAAGTATTATGCTGAAAACAGAACGAATGTTAAGTTTAAAGAAATTTCTCCGAATGTAGTAAATGCATTAATAGCAACTGAAGATGCCCGTTTCTACAGTCATTCTGGAGTTGATATACGGGCTTTGGCGAGAGCTGTTTATGGCGCGGCGCATCATAGTGAAAGCAGCGGTGGCGGCAGTACATTAACACAGCAGTTAGCGAAGATGCTTTTCCCACGTGAAGATTTGCATGGATTTAAACTCATCATAAGAAAAATAAAAGAATGGATAATTGCCGTTAAATTAGAACGTGAATATACCAAGCAGGAAATCATTGCCATGTATCTCAACAAATTCGACTTTGTGAATAATGCAGTTGGAATAAAATCGGCAGCAGAAGTTTATTTTAATACCACTCCGGATTCATTGCATCTTGAACAAGCAGCTGT
>CAIQBY010000097.1 GCA_903870175.1 uncultured Bacteroidota bacterium | reverse complement strand
TTTACTTACAATCCATTTGTGGAATGGTTCATTAAGGAAAAATTCATCAAATGCACCTGGAGTTTCAATATATCCTCTCTTACCAACTCTTGCAAGTTCTTTACAAAATTGTTCTGGATTGTCAATATGTTCAGCAATATGAGATGCGATAATGAAATCAAATTCCCTGTCTTTAAAAGGCATGTTAAGCGCATCGCCAACAACCATTTTTTTATCTGCAGGAACAAATGCTTTCTTACCTGAACGATGTTCGGTTTCATTAAGTTCATTGTCGAGTAAAACGTTTGCTCTTCTGTTAGGACGATGACCACTGCCTACATCCAATACCAACCATTCTGGATTAATGTTCAGCTTTTTTCCTGATAAACCAACTGTGAATCTGGTTATTATTGGTTTGTAAATTTCATAAAATTGCCTGCCAATAACAGTATAGTTAAACTTCTCAGAAATATACTTATTTAATTTATAAGGGTCGTACTTTTTAAAAGTAGAAATCATTTTTACAAGTGCTTCTTCAAGTTGCGGGTGATTTCCCTTTTCAATTAAAATTCCACATTCTTCAGTAACAAATTCTTCAGGGCCTCCGCAAATTGTTGTTATTACAGGCTTCCCATTTACAAGTGCTTCTGTTGCTACAACTGAAAAAGTTTCATAATTACTATTGATGACAACAAAATCAATCTCTTTCATATACTCATAAACGTATTCATTATCCTGCCTCCCGTGAAAGAAAATAAACTTATCAGTCATCTGCAATGAATCTGAAAGGCTTTTGAGCATTGCCATATCCGAGCCGTCTCCAATAATATGATACTCGATATTTTTGTTTTGTTGGCAAACAGCATGCACTGCTTTAATAATTCCACTTATATTTTTTTTATAATCAAGCAGGTCGGAAACAGTTAATATTTTTACTTTCGAATTGTTTGGAGATGGAGTAGGAGCAATGCTTTCTATAATATTAGGAACAACATAATAAGTGTTCTTCAATCCTAACCCAAGCATATTTTGTTTTAAGTTTTCCGAAACAGTTGTAACTGCGCTTGCATTTTTGATAACCCTATTTGCAAGCCATCTTTTAATAAAACTCTTTTTCTGATAGTTGCCTGACGCATAACCGGTCCAGTGTTCTGTAACAATATAAGGTATGTGTTTTAATTTTTTTATTGCCAGAGCTACCAATCCGGGACGATTCAAAACGGTAACATGTATTAAATCTATTTGTCCCATGCCACTTTGAACGTCACTTATTCCAGTTCTGATTGCTTTAAAATACCGATAGGGATTGATAAAATACTTTAATATTGAATTACTTTTTTTGTAATAAATTGTAATTTCTGTAAATCCATTTTCCGTAGAAACGATTTTCTCAAAAGTTGTTTTCAGATTATCATCCTGGCAGGCATATACTACAATTACATTGCAATATGCGTTAACTGCTTTCGCATGCTTTCTAACATATATGGCCAGTTGCGGATCAAATTTATTGGGATACCACTTGGTAAGAAATAAAATATTATAACGAATATTTGGAGAGTCAGAATTTATAGGAAGTGAAGCTTTGTTATCCTGCATATATCAACTCAGCTTTTTTGTTTTTAAACGAATTGAATTTCCTACTACTATAACATCTGAAAGTGCCATTGCCAATGCTCCGAATGCAGGGCTCAATAATCCCATTGCCGCAATCGGAATGGCAATGATGTTATAAATAAATGCCCAAAACAGATTCTGCTTTATTGTAATCAGCGTATGTTTACTAATCAGTTGGGCTTCACGAAGTATTAGCAGGTCATTGCTGTTTAATAATATTATCTGTGCCAATTGTATTGCTACTTGAGTTGCGTTGCTTAACGAAATGCCAACTGTTGCTTTTGCCAGTGAAGGCGAATCATTCACGCCATCGCCAACCATTGCAGTAGGATTTTCTTTTACAAGTTTATCAATCAGTTCCATTTTTTGTAATGGCAATTGCTCGCTGTAAACTTTATCAATTCCAAGTTTTCCTGCAAGTGTTTCACATTTTATTTTATTGTCGCCGCTTAACAGAATGCTTGTTATACCTGATTTGTGCAAGTCTTCAATAAGCTGTTTGGCATTTGTTTTTATCTCATCTTCCAAATCCAAAGTAGCAATAAGTTTGTCGTTTTTTACCACATAAATAGTATGCATATTACTTGCGGTAAGGTGTGCTGCTACTTTGTAAGAACCGATTTGAATTGCATTGCCCAACTCGTCTTCGGCAGTAATGCCAAGTCCTTTTTCTTCTTTAATGTTTTTAAATGTTTGGGTAAGTGCAATGTTTTTAAGTTCCGAAACAATTGATTTTGCTATAGGGTGAGAGGAATGTTGTTCGAGCTGGAAAACAAGTTCTTTTACTTCGTTTTCGCTGGCATTATTATAAACAGTAATATTTTTTATTTTGAAATTGCCTGTTGTTATTGTTCCTGTTTTATCGAAAACGATGTTTTTAATCTTTGCAAATTCTTCCAGCGTACTTCCTCCTTTTATCAATATTCCTTTTTTAGCAGCTCTTCCAATGCCTACCATCACAGCTGTAGGCGTAGCAAGCCCCATGGCGCATGGGCACGAAATAACCAGTACTGCAATTGCGCGCATGATGGATTCTTTTACCGCATCTGCTCCGTGGAAATCAATAAAGAAATAGTTGATACAAAAAGTAAGTATCGAAATACAAATCACTACAGGCACAAAAATAGCTGCTATTTTATCTCCCAATTTCTGAATATTCGGTTTGTTCTGTTGTGCTTTTTTCACCAACTCAATAATTTTGGCAAGCACTGTTTCGTTGCCAACAGTTTCTGCGCGCATCCTCAAACTGCCATTCAACACTATCGTTCCGCCTATTACTTTCTGCCCAGCGGTTTTCTCAACGGGAATGCTTTCACCGGTAATCATCGATTCGTCAATGAGTACTTCACCGGAAATAATTTCTCCGTCAACAGCTATTTTATCTCCCGTATTTATTTGAAGCAATGCGCCTGCAAAGATGTCTTTATATTCAATTTCTGTAAGCACTTCCTTGCCCATTTGCAGACTGACAATTTTCGCTTTTGTTACCTGCATCGCGCTCAGTTCGCGGATAGCAGTTGTAGTTTGTTTTACCGACCGATGTTCGATAACATTGCCAAGCAGCACCAGAGTGATGATGCTTGCTGCGGTTTCGAAGAACAGATAATTGTGTATTGTATGAATATCGGTATACATTATCATTCCGATAATGCTGTATATAAATGCCGCTGCGGAACCAATAAATATAAGCACATCCATATTTGGAACACCTGTTTTCAGGCTTCCCAAAGCCGATTTGCCAAACTGCATTACTCCGATAATAAATACGGGAAGACATATAATAAGTTGAATATAAGGATTGTTCAATATAAAATCATGGCGCAGCAGCATGTGTGCGCAAAACAAAATCAGGGTGAACGGTAAGGTAAAATAAAAGCGTTTTTCGATGGTTGATCGCTTGCCTTCCTGCTCTTCGCGGTATTTGCTGTCCACCACTTTATAACCGATACTGTTTATCCCATCAATTATCGATTGAAGTTTGCTTTTATCTTTTAGCAGAAAAGTAGCTTCTCCGGTTGCAAAATCAACATATACATTTTCCAGACCTTTTTTCTGAAGGTTTTTGGTGATGCCCATCGCGCATGAGGAGCAATCCATGCCTTCCACCTGAAGTATAATATTTGTTGCGTGTTCGGTCATTTTAGGAAGGCAAAGTTAGCAATATTAACTGAATTGGTTTTTCTTTGAAACTTTCAAGGTTTTTAAATCCTTGAAGGTTTAACTAACACAAACCTGTCAGGTTTATTAACGACTCATAAATAATTTTCTTGTTAATATTTCTTCTTGATTTATAAAAAAACATATCTTTGCAGCCTCAAAAAACATGGTGGCTGTAGTTCAGTTTGGTTAGAGCATCGGTTTGTGGTACCGAGTGTCGTGGGTTCGAGTCCCATCAGCCACCCCAAAAAACTCTTCTATAATATATAGAAGAGTTTTTTTTTGAACATACTCGCTTAGAGTTACCAAAGTAACACCCTTTCTTGCAATAGTAACACCATAGATTACCAACGTAATACCATTTCTTACAATAGTAACACCAAAGATGACCAAAGTAACACCATTTCTTACAATAGTAACGCCATAGATTACCAAAGCAACACCATTTCTTATAATAGTAACATCATAGATTACCAAAGCAACACCATTTCTTACAATAGTAACACCATAGATGACCAATAGAAGAATCAAAATCTTCTTTTCAACCCTCAATTCTTCTTTTTCGAGGCAAATTCTTCTTTTTACACCCAAATTCTTCTTTTAGAGAACAATTCTCCTTTTACGAACAACACACTTATTTCTTTAACACTTCTAAAATCCTAAATCCCCCAACCCTAAATCCTTATTGTTATATTTGCACTCTTCAAAACGAAAATGAGAATAGGAAAAGTACATAGCTGGAAAAAAGTATTGGCGCAACTGATATTATTAGTGTTGCCCACCGTGCTTTTCTTTTTCTATTTACTCTGGGATTTAAACCGGTTTTATACCATCCTCGAAAACGAATGGATACGTCAGGGATGTTATTTTATGGCTGGAATAGTTATTACCACTGTGTTTTACGCCTATCGTTTCCGGTTTATAACCACAGCCGCCTTATTATTTCTAATCTATTACGGCATTTATAAATACGTCGGAAGCATCTCTATCGGCGAGTTTGATGCGTTTTATCTTTCTGTTCAATTCATCATTTTCACCTTCCTGTTTTCCCTCGGATGGCTCACAGGCTTTGGTTTCAGCCGAAGTAAATACTTCACTATCTTTTGGAGTGTATTGTTATTAGTAACGCAAATAATAGTGGTGAGCAAAACCACAGACATTAAAGTAAACGTACTGATTTCGGCATTTGCGCCGGTACTTGCCTATTCGTTTTACATTATT
Source organism: uncultured Bacteroidota bacterium (assembly GCA_903870175.1). Taxonomy (GTDB): domain Bacteria; phylum Bacteroidota; class Bacteroidia; order 2-12-FULL-35-15; family 2-12-FULL-35-15; genus 2-12-FULL-35-15. The sequence continues at coordinate 6,651 of CAIQBY010000097.1, read as the reverse complement.
TATACAGCAGAACTTATCCGCAATATGAATGATGATGAAACACGGTTCGGCTGGTTCATCATCAAGCGCATCACCGGTTTCCTGTTGGTGTTGTTAGTAATGTTTCTGGTGATATTCAACATCTTCAAGAATGATTTTAAGGCGATAGAAAAAGAATGGGGCAACGCACAAGCTAAGTACGACAAGGGCGACAGCAAGGGAGAGAACATGAATCAGAAAGATAAAGATGGCAATATGAGCAATAAAGACCAGACCAAATTATCCGGTTCGCTCAGTAAAGACAAGCAGTTGGTGTTTGTTGCCAAGCTCGATAATTATTTTGATGATGGCAAAACACCCAACCCGTTATACTTTACATCCTGCTTCTATACTAAGTTTGACACGCTCACTCAAACCTTTGAACGCGACAGCCTGATGCCGTATAATGATTTGTACGAACCTGACCCATCGCGTATCCCGTTGTACTTTGCCAAGTGGGATTCTACGGTTATAAAAAATACATTTGCTACCAAAAACAGAAAGATAATAACTGCTGATATTTATAAAGTGATGCTTGCGCCAAGCAAGTATCTGGCGCCATCCACCGCTTTTTTCTGTCAGCCAATGAGTGTGCCCAAAGAATATAAGGAGCAATATAAAAGTACGTACCGCGCCAAAATGTGGGTAAGCGATTTGAACAGTGCTTACTTTATTTATAACCCTGCGGGCAACAAAATGCTGGAGCAGTTTCAGCAATTGCGGTTTAATAAATTGAGGGAAGTAAAGAAAATTAAAGGTCCTGATAAGAAGTTTATGGACTATTACACCTTTATGCCGAACAATGAAGATTATAAAAAGATAACACAACTGGCAAAACAAATCACTGCAAATGCACCCACACCGATTGATAAAATGATTGCTATCCGTGATTATTTTTTGAGTAAAGATGATTTCAAACAACCGCTTTTCAAGTATTCCGACAATCCCGGAATACCCGGAATGCCAAGTGCCAACAAGCTTACGTACTTTCTATTTGAAAACAGAAAAGGTTATTGTGCTTACTTTGCAGGCGCTACACTATTCATGCTTCGCTCACTGGGCATACCAAGCAGAGTAGCTGCTGGTTATTTAACTGTTGATAGAAGCAGTAAAAACCCCGGCTGGTATTGGTTCTATGCCAATCAGGCACACGCCTGGACACAGGTTTATTTTCAGGGTTATGGCTGGATTGATTTTGATACTACCGTTCCGGATATGAATACACATCAAGCTACACAACCTGATGGAACACCGCCTACCAATATGCCGCAGACGTATTTAGTGGCTGATGGCGAAGTTCAGGAAGTAGATGAAACGAAGAAACAAATTAAAATGACGGTCGAGAAATTGCTTTATCACGATAAAGATTACGTTACTTCAAAAGCAAAAGAAATGACAATTGATGTTTCTATAGCAACAATAACAGCAGATACAGGAGCAGTGAAATTGAGTTCTATTAAGAAAGGAATACATATAACTGCAGTTTCTTTTTCTGAAGCATTGAAGAATATCCTTGCAGATAAAAAAGACAGTCTTGCTTCTATCCTAACAAAACTACCTGTTCCGGTACCAATAGATGAAATAAAAGTAATGTCGAAAGAACAATTAAAGAAACTCAAAAAGAAAAACAACGAACAGCAAAGCGCACCTATTGACTGGATTAAAGTCGGCTGGATAGTAATGTTAATAGTTACTGCGCTTGTAATTCTACTGTTTATGTGTCCTTGGATTATCTGGCAATATCTTAATATAAAAGCAAAACGAATAAATGCTTCAAAAGCATATAACAGTTATCGCGCTTCGTTATATTATCTCAATCAGCTTGGTTATTCTCGCGACAGCAAAGGTCCACAGGAATATGCGTATTTGATGGATTTGAAATTCAACACTAACTTTAATGCATTCAGTAATGTGTATCAGAAAGTAAAATACAGTTCTGTTCCGTTATCAGAAGCAGAAGAGAAACTAATGAATGATTTTTACAAACCATTTATTAAGCAGGTAAGAAGTAAAACAAAATTGAAAACACGTTTCAGTAAGTTTTTAAATATTTATAACACGATTCATTATTTCACACAACCTAAAATAAATTAAATAATTAATAAAATGGAAGAACAAAATGGTCAATTGGAGCAGACTTTAGCCAACATACAAAAGTTGGTTGATAATGTAGAAACTGTAATCCGCGGCAAAAGAATGCAGATACAATATGTGCTTACTGCGTTGCTTGCAAAAGGTCATATTCTGATGGAAGACAATCCCGGTACAGGAAAAACAGTTATGGCGAAGACGCTTGCAAAAAGTATTGCAAGTGAAAAAGGCGGTGAAGCAAGCTTTAAACGTATTCAGTTTACTCCCGATTTATTGCCAATGGATTTAATAGGTTCACACATATTTGATGATGTGAAGAAGGAATTTGTGTTCAAAAAAGGTCCATTGTTTTGCAACTTGTTATTGGCAGATGAAATCAATCGTGCTTCGCCAAAAGTGCAGTCTGCATTGCTTGAATGTATGGCAGAACATCAGATAACAATGGGCGAAACAACTTATCCACTAGAGAAATTATTCTTTACTATTGCTACACAAAATCCTGTAGAAATGGAAGGAACCTATCCGCTTCCTGCAGCACAGTTGGATAGATTCTTTATTAAAATTTATTTCGGATATGTGGATGAAGAAACTGAATTGAACATCTATAAAGATTATCTTGGGATTCAAAACAACCTTGATAACATTAAACAAGTATTGTCAATGAAGGAAATTCTTTTCCTTCAAGACCAAACGGAAAGGGTTTTTATTCACGATGAAATAATTGCAGGTGTTCGGAATATAGTGAGAGATACCCGCAAACATGCAGATATTGTTCTGGGTGCATCCACACGAAGCGGTATAACGTTCCTGAAATGTTTGAAAGCTTTTGCATTGGTTAATGGTCGCACATTCGTTACCGAAGATGACTTGAATCAATTGACATCAGCGGTACTTGACCATCGATTGATATACAGAAACAAGGAAGCAAAACAAAAAGCATTGGCTTCAATACTAGCGAAAGAACTGGATAGATTGAGCAGATTGAAAATTACAACAAATGCAAATACATACGGGCAAAGCCCATTATAATTAATGTATAAACACGCATTTATATTTACATTCATCATTTGTTTTGTTGTTGATTTCAACAATGCAGTGGCTCAGAAGAACTATGCTGCTCGCTATGAAATTGATGCGAAACGAATAGGTGTTTTGCCGAATGATAAAGATGCGTTGCCTCGAAGCCGTGAGTTCATAAGGCTCGACAGCACTTACTATGTTGGCTGGATGTACGAAGGAATATATAAGTTTGAAAGGAGTTCTGATTATCTTGGCTATAAAAATGCCATTCATCCGTTGCAAAAAGCGTTTGATTTAATCACTAAAGATTTAGGAAGTACTTTCAAAAAGATTTTCTCTTCCCCGATGATGTACATGGACAATCAGAGTAGGTTTAACGATTTGTACATGATTACCGAAGCACTGCAGCAGGATTATAATAATGTGGAAATGCCGGATTCGGTGATGTCCATGCTGGATAAGATTGATACTTATAATTTCCAGAAGGACTTTTTTTCTACGAATAATGAGCGCGCCTGGATTTATCATCGCTACCGTTTTTTTACTTCTGATAAGTTTGACTTCTTAAAAAACTCTGTAGAGGAAAATGAGAAGATGGCGTTTCGGTCCTGTTACAAAGGATTTGATAAGATACAGAAAAACATTGCATTGAACGATTATTGGTTTGGGCCGCATCAAAGTGAAGATGACAGGTTGATTATATATCATAACCTTGCCATATTTCATGCATATAATATGAACTATGACAGCTGTGAATATTACTACAAAAAACTGGAAGAAGGCAATAGAATACTTTGGGGAAACTATGCTGAACTGAAGATTGAAATAGGGGAGTTTGACAAAGGAATGGAGTACTTTTTAAAACGACAGAATTTGCGCGAACATGGCTTGGATGAACGTTATTTTTTTGTGCCGACATTAAATATTTTCAAAGGAAATACTAAAGAAGCAATTAAATCCACTCAGGACAAGATTAACAGAAGTGGTTCTACACCAGGCTTTGGATGGTACACTATTGCATTGGCAAGAAGTTATTTGTACGATGGACAACTGGATAGCTGCGATTTCTTTCTTGCCAAGGCAGCTAATTTTAAAGAGATTCATATAGGTACCACTCTTACTCAATCTCAATATGAATTCACGATTAACTTATTGAAAGTGCAGTTGGAAGACAAGAAAGTGCAGCAAATTAAATTCTTTAATAAAGGCTGGTGGTACTCGTTCACTGATTTGTATAACATCATTGCCCTGAAGATTGTACGCTACCTTGATATATATGTGGTGGTGAACGAACTTGCAAATAATCCTGAAAGGAAAAGAATCGTTTATGATTTATTCTGCAACGAATCTACTGTAACTTTTGACGAGTCAATGAGTCTGCTGAAGGATTTCAGCAATTCTTTTTTTAAGAAGAAATATGAAGAATATCAATTGAAAGATAAACGTAAACGAATACAACGCTACTTTAAATTGTTCCTTACAAAACTGAAATATGAAAATGGAGATAGGAGGGAAGCTTCATTGGATGCGGAAAGTCTATTGAAAGAATCTCTCATGCCTTCTTCTGAAGACAATTTGAATGAAAGCAGTGCAGATACTGCCACAGAAAAATTATACTTTGCCCGACTATATGAAGTATTGGCAAAGAGTTATGAGAAGGAAGATGACCTTACTAAATTTAATACATATAAAAATAATATGTATGAAACATATCCTCAACTTGTTCCTTTTTCGGGAATACGAATGCAGATGAATCTCTCTGTTACCGGAGAAAACGATGGTATAATTACATCTGTAATTAAAGATTTGAAGAAATGTAACATTGATTTTAGTGAAGGAAATAATACTAATCCACAAGTAAAAATAGCTTTCACCAAAAAAGGAAAACTATACGAAGCGATAATAAATGTAACAAGTGCAGCGGGAAAGACAATTGTGAGTGATGAACAACTTGTATTCAAAAATGAAAAGGGAACAGGGCACGAACTAGCTCTACGTTTGTTTGGAAAAGGCGGTGTTGTTGAATTTGAAGAAGAACCGAAACCTAAACTTCCATAGCTTTTAGTGCTAAGGAAGTGTTAAGCCAAAAACACTTACATCATCAGTTTGTTCATTGTTGCCTTTCCAGTCCAAGAATTCTTTCAGTAATTTTTCTCTATGATTTGATGGATGATGACTGCCAATTATTGATATTAACATTTTGAATCGCTGGCTACTGAACTTTTTATTATCCTTACCGCCAAATTGATCCATATAGCCATCAGATGTCATGAAGATAGTATCACAGGGTAACATATTAAATGTTTGTATAATATCTTCACCAACGCTTTCCAACTGCTCATCACCGAAAATTAATTTGCTTCCTTTCAATTCTATTAGCCTGGATTTTCTGATAATATACAAATCCAACTTAAATCCAAAGAATTTTAACTGGTACGTTTTCTTATCGAAAAAGAAATAACCAAGTTCGGCAGAATCATGATTGAAATTATTATTGAGAGTTTTTTTGAATTGATTATTAGCCTTGCAAATAATAGTGTTTACATCGTTTTTTAATTTAGTTCTTTCAAAGGATTCTCTCAATGCACCGAAAGCCAATAAGGAAACAAACGCTCCTGGAACTCCATGTCCTGTGGAATCAGCAATACAATAGGATAAATGATTTTCATCATTATGATACCAGAAAAAATCACCGCTGACAATATCTTTAGGCATAATAAGAGTAAATGCATCATGAATATCTTTGGCAAAATCTGTTTCGCATGATAAAACGGATTTTTGAATTAAGCCCGCATAATGAATACTGTCGGTTAATTGCTTGTTCTTGAATTTTATTTCATGAACCTTCTCATCAACCATTCTTGAAAGGTTTGTGTTCAAGTTGGTTAACAAAACATTCGACTCTTTCAGTCTTAATTCTGTTTCCACGGCTTGAATTGCTTGCTTTATTGTCAGTTGGAAATCTAAATCCTCAACGGGTTTAGTAAGCATTCGGTAAATATTTGCATAATTTAAAGAATGTATAATTGCATCCAGTGTGGGGTTTCCTGACATCAGTATTTTTTTTGCCTCAGGAAAATACTTCATCGATTCTTCTAACAGCACATTACCTTCCATACCAGGCATTGCAAGGTCACTTATAATTAATGAAAGTGAAATGCCTTTATGTTTCATCGTTTTCATCAGCTCCAGTGCTTCAATCGGATGATTGGCCGTTTCTACAGTGAAACTATAATCTTCTACATTGTATAGCTTTTCTTTTATTGACAGAACAAGATTTACATCGTCATCAATAATTAAAATGCGATGATTCATAACTTTCGCTGTTACATCTGTAGAAGTTTTTTCAACTCTGGTACTATCTGTTATTGGAGTCATATTTTTTTATTCGTATATAAAATATCGTGTTTCCGGGTACCGACAAAACATCAATGGTTCCGCCTATTTTAGTAATTACATTTTTACAAATATCCAGCCCTATTCCTGTTCCGCCCTGTTCTTTTTTAGTTGTGAAGTAAGGAG
>CAIQBY010000096.1 GCA_903870175.1 uncultured Bacteroidota bacterium | reverse complement strand
CAACCGATCAACAGGATTTAGTTGTAGGATATGGCGAAACTAGTGATTTCGGTGTAGGACATTATTTTACTCGTATAGAAATTTTTACAGATATGAAACCTTATTACGATTTTTATATGGGTGATGATCCGGATTATAATGTATATAAATATGCAGTATACCGCAGAGATAAATACTGCCTATTATCATCAAATCAGGGTTTGGACAATACAACTGGTCAATTAATGTTGACGGCATATTATACTAATGACCATACATATAGAAGCCGAAATGATATTAATGATGCTACATCCGAATTAATATTTGACTGGAAGTAATAAAATAATAATGAAAAATAACAAAATGAAAAAGATTGTAGTAGTTATTTTATTGACATTGCTATTTAAAAGTATCAGTTTTGGACAGTCAGGGAATTGGCTGTGGGCAAAGCAGGCAACAGGTTCAGGAACCCAGGAAGGAATATGCGGAGCAATTGATGCTAATGGTAATGTATATTCGACAGGTTTTTTTGGGAATTCCAATATCACTTTTGATACTATTACACTTACTAATGCTGGCGGATCAGGAATTTATGATATGTTTATAGAAAAGGTGGATAATAATGGAAATGTGCTTTGGGCTAAAAGTGCCGGAGGAACCGGTGATGATAGAGGATATTCTATAACTACTGATGTCTTTGGCAATGTTTATGTTACAGGTTATTTTAAAAGCCCTACAATTGTTTTTGATACCATAACGCTTACTAATTCAGGTTCAGCAGATGTTTTCACTGTTAAATATGATACAAATGGAAATGTTCTTTGGGCTAAAAGAGCAGGAGGAAGTAATCTTGATTTTGCCAATTCAATTACAACAGATGGTTCAGGAAATGTGATTGTAACAGGAGTGTTTTTAAGCAATTCAATTTCATTTGGCAGTACAACATTGACAAATCCATTTGTCAGTGGAATGTTTATTGTGAAATATTCATCTTCTGGAACTGTAATATGGGCTAAAAAACCGCAGGGAACCAGTTATGGAAATGATAATGGAAATTATATTATAACTGATATTTCTGGCAATATTTATATTACAGGGTATTTTACCAGCACTACTTTAACATTCGATACAATTAGTATTAGTGCAGTAACTGGTAATGAAATGTTTATTGTAAAATATTCACCGACAGGATCAGCACTTTGGGCATCCCGTGTAGGCGGTTTTTTAAATGATAGTGGAAATTCAATCGCATTGGATACTGCTGGTAATGTTTACGTTATAGGAACTTTTTCAAGCCCTGTGATTGTTTTTGGAAGCACTTCACTTACAAATGCAAGCCCAACATCAACGGATGATATATTTATTTTAAAATATAATAGTAATGGTGGAAAGATTTGGGCTAAAAGTATGGGGGGATATAAGGAGGATAATGGATTCTCCATTGCATCATATTCTACAGGATTTTATATTACCGGAAGTTTTTTAAGTGATTCGATTATTTTAGGTACCCAAAAATTATTTCCGCCAACAGGTTCGGTAGATCCAATGTTTATTGCTAAATATGATTTTAATGGAAATGAAATATGTGCTGCAGCATTAGCCAGCGGAGGTGATGATTATAGCAGTATTGTTATAGACAATTTAGATAATGTTTATTTAATCGGTGATTTTGAAACTAATCCATTTATTGTAGGACTTGATACTCTTCTGCAAGTAGGAACCGAAAATTATTTTATAGCTAAATACTCTTGTATTGGTATACCTGTTTCAGTTAATGAGTTAGCTCATCCTGAAATCGCTTCACTCTATCCAAATCCTGCAACTTCATCATTTACAATTACAATGGCAGAAGGTAAATTAAAGGAGGTAAAGCTGTTTAATATTTTAGGAAATGAGATTCTTAGACAAGTTCAAAATGAACAGACAGCAAATATTGATATCAGTGGATATGCAAAAGGTATTTATTTTATACAAATAACCGATGAAAAGAAAAATGTGGTGAACAGAAAAGTAGTGGTAGAATAGGTACAGATAACTAATAAAACGAATTTACAAAAAGTGCTTCACATATATTGTGAAGTGCTTTTTGGTTTGAGATAATAGTCAGCAACAACTTCATGCGGTTTGTTGATTATGATTTCTCTTAATACGTATGCCATAGTTTTTATTTTTATTAATTACTCTTTTTT
>CAIQBY010000095.1 GCA_903870175.1 uncultured Bacteroidota bacterium | reverse complement strand
TTCCCTTCACCCGCTGGAACACTCGCGTTTACAGCGTGAGATTGACCGATGAAATATCCACCGCCAAAAAAGGCAACAAGAACCAAAACGCCAAAAAGCGTTTTCAAAATCTTTACGGGAATTTTTTTCTCAATTTTTGAAGTAATCATGTCCCTTTAGGATACTGTGTTCAACGTATCGCGTCAATCGACAACGGAACAAGAAACCGATACAATTAGTTCACTATGCGTCATCTTTGGAGAACCATTTTATTTGCCGTCTTTACAGCCGGTTTTTTGATTTCTGCGCCACTTGTTGTTTTATATACAGCTGGGTACAGATATCAATTTGGAGCAAATCACGTTGTAAAAACAGGAAATGGTTTCAGGTTGGATTTACAAACAGATAAAGTATATACCAAATATCCTTGCGGGACAGCACTTCTGGAAGCTCCCTTTTTTCTAGCTGCTCATTTATTGGCAAAGCCATTGGGTTTTGAAGCCAATGGATTTTCTAAAATATATTCGTATGGTTTATATATTTCCGCTGTGTTTTATTGTTTTGCGGCAATGCTTTTATTAATCGGTTTTCTTAAACGGCATTTCTCTTCCGTTATTTCCATTACTTCGGTAATCTTGTTTTTTGTTTCCACTAATTTATATTATTATACAATTGATGCTTCCGGCATGTCGCATGTTTACTCGTTCTTTGTCTTCAGTTGCATTATTTATTTAACGCCTGTTTTGGTTGCCAAACTGACATCAAAGAAATTGTTTTTATTTATGTTGTTAACTGTAATAGCTGTTCTTATTCGTCCGACAAATCTTTTCATTGTGTTGTTCCCTATATTTTATGGAATGGATAAGTTAATTGATATAGTACCGCACATTGCTTTTTTCTTCCAAAGTAAAAAAGCAACATTCCGTTTGTTTTTATTTTCATTAATCATTACCATTCCTCAAATGCTTTATTGGAAAAGCATTTCGGGTAACTTTATAAGTTATGGTTATAAAGATGAAGGATTTGATTTTTGGAAATCACCTAAGTTATTGGAAGTATGGTTTAGCGCCAATAATGGATTGTTTATTTATACACCTATTATTTTGCTCAGTTTAATCGGTGTTTTCGTGATGATAAAAAACAGGGATTATCTTGGTTATTATATCGGTATTTTGTTTTTAATAATAAGTTATGTTTTCGCAAGCTGGTGGAACTGGTGGTTTGGCTGTTCTTTTGGTGCAAGGAGTTTTGTCGAATATTATGCATTGCTGATTATTCCATTTTGTTTTCTGTGGAAATCGATAGTGAATAAACCGGTTTATAAAATACTGTTTTTCACTTTTATTGCACTTTGCTGCTTCATCAATTTAAGCATCGAATATTATTACGACGGATGTTTTTATGGCAGCACTTGGGATTATGGTGCTTTCGTCAAACTCATCACCACCTAAATCAAGTTCGCTCGTTTCCTAACCTTCCTCATTTCTTTCCTTTATTGGATGCCGGTTTAATAATGCATATATTTGAACAAATATATAGATATGGGAATCTACAAAGTAGTAATAAAAAATGCGGAATGTATTTCTAAATATGAAAACGACCATACTGCAATTAATCTTGGTGCTTTGATAAAAGACTTGCTGTTAAAAGCGGTTGAAGACAATAGATTTAAAAAAATATTCAATGACCCTGCCAACTCGATGATACTTGTTCCTTACTTAATAATTATTGAACAGGACATAAATGATTCTTCGACTTTAGAAATTGAATTTGACAGATCAGATTTTGAAATCATTTGTTTTGGTAATAAAATAAGTGTGAGACAAACCGATGTTTTGTTCTGGAAAAGAAAGGGGAAATCGGACAAAGAAACAGCTGACAGGCTTAATATTTCTCCGCATACCGTTAATTCGCATTTAAAAGCGGTGTATGCTTTACTTAAAGTTGGCAGCATCGGGCAGGTGTTTGTAAAACTGGGGTATTTGTAATCTGTTTTCCCCTTTGTTTACAATAGTTTCAATCAATCGAAAGCTATTTTTAATTCAGATAGTTTAACCTTCAAATTATTATTTCGGTACACTTTTTCACTTTAATAAGGGATTGTGCATGTTGTTAATTCAAGATAGTTTTGCCAACGAATTTCAGGTAACGATATTTGAAATATCAAGAATTAAATAGTACTAACTTAATAAAACAAAAAGAAAATGAAAAATTTACAGATTTATGTAAAAATCCTGTTGCACTTCGCAAAGCTAAAAGTAGCAGATTTGATTCCATTTGCGAAAGGGATAAGTGCCAAAGCAGCCATTGACCCTGATGTACCTGTCGATCCAGGCTTGGTAGGGCAACTTAATGGAAATATTAAAGATTTGGAGGCTACTGTGGTTGCACGCGAATCGGACACTTCCATTTCGCTCACCAAAACCGAAGGAAAACAAACTACCGCTTTAATCCGCACACTTACTAAAGTTTCAACTGTTGTGGAAGAAGGGGCAAACGACCTTACTCCGGGCGATGTAACAGCTATTCAAATAATTATTACCCGTATCGGTTTCCGTGTATATAAAGTTCGGGATATCGCAGGTCGCTTTTTTGAAATTTTTAAAACGTTAATCGCAACTGTCTATATAAGAGTAAAAGCAGATAAAACGATAAATCTGTATCAATGGAGATGGTCGCTGGATGAAATAACCTGGATTCGCCTGGATGATACTACAGTGGCAAGTATTATTATTTTTGGTTTGCCAAGCGGAAAAACAGTTTTTTTTCAGTATGCAGTTTCGTTAAAAGTAAAAGGTGTCCCGAAAATTAGCGCCGTTCCGACAGTACCGGAATGGGGAGATTCCATTTCTGAACTGATTCCTTAAATTCTTTCGTTTTCCAACTAGCTGATAATTAGCTAAATCTTTCATCCGGAAGGGATATCGCTTGCCACAGTTGTAGCAACTATTGCTACAACTGTGGCAAGCGTTGTTACAACAGGATGAACGATTGTTCCAACTGTGGCAATCGATGCCGCAACAGGATGAACGATTGCTCCGACTGTGGCAATCGATGCCACAACAGGATGAACGATTGCTCCGACTGTGGCAATCGATGCCACAACAGGATGAACGATTGTTCCGACTGTGGCAATCGATGCCGCAACAGGATGAACGATTGCTCCAACTGTAACAAACGATGCCGCAACAGGATGAACGATTATTCCAACTGTGGCAATCGATGCCGCAACTGGATGAACGATTATTCTAACTGTGGCAATCGAAACTCTGATTTTTGGGAAAATAATGACGTTGGTGAGTTGTATTTATTCTTTTCTGGGAATTTCAGTAGGAACCAATTTTAATGAAGTATCAGTTATAATAATTTATCCCCAATGCTCAATCTCCAATCAAACTTCCTGCGCCTCTTCCTTAAAAGGACTTCGCGGAATCCATTCGGTAGGTTTTAAATAATCAATAAATGGTTTGATAATCCTGTTGGATAACGGATTTCGGTGGCGTACATAACATTTTAATTCATACGCTTTGGCACCCACCGTACTTTTTATTTCGGATGCAGTGCGACCCAAAAATAAATGTTTCGCATTTTGTCCAATCGCTTCTTTTACATAATCGTAAAGTATATTCTGGTAAGTATCCAGTTCTTTATTCGTTTCATAATCCAATCCTATAAAATGCGCTTCCACATCAGTTCTCAATATGAATGAAGATTTGAATCCTGCGAGATTTCCATTGTGATAATATCCCACAAAATTAAATTTATCCTTCAGCGAATTTTTCATCTCCGCAAAATAAGATGCAGATAAAGATGCCATCCTGAACTTTGCTTTTAAATGAACATTGTTATATAACTTTTCTATCTGCTCCGAATTTGCTTTTATATCATCAGCAGAAAAACTTTTTCGCTCGATAGTCGCACCTTTTTTCACCACATTTTTAGCTCTGTTTCTGTATTTTTTGCTCATCGAATTCAGATATTCATCAAACGTTTTCCAGTGAATATCCACTATCATATTGGGCTCCACCAGAAAATCGTGATACTTATATTCTTCAAGCTCTCTGGAGTATTTAATACTATCGGTATAAAAATCCTTTACCAGCACAGCTGCAATTTTTCCTCTGAGTTTTTCAGCTCTGCCTATCCTGTAAATCACATCTGCTATCGCATCAAAAGCAAGTGTTTTGTCCAGCTCCGGAACTGTGGTGATGCCGTGTTCGCCGCTTATACAGGCATTGCCGCAAATAAGCAAACGCATATTTATTTTATCAGCCCCGCGTAATAAATGATTGGTAACATGTTTCTTGATATAGTTGGTAATAAAACATCTGAACTCTTCCGACTCCTGTTCTATAAGGCTTCCAAAGCTTTCAGAAGAAAAATCAATCACCTGAAAATAAGCTATCGCAACAGGTTTTTTGGCATCATAAATTATGGAATAATGAAACCTCATATTCTGAGGCGGCACTTTTTCCAATACGTTCAGGTAGTTTAATTCAAGAAATTCGCTGCCATACTTTACCACGCTGTTCCAGTGTTCAGCATTTATCATGGATACTGAATCGTAAACAGCAAAAGAAAAATCGGAAGACTTTTTGCGAAGCTCCGAACTCTTTTTATTTGGAACTTTATTGCAGGGAATCAGCATTATTTATATGAAGTGAAAGTAGTGGTATAAGCATTAATAAACCTGTCAGGTTTTTAAAACCTGACAGGTTTAATTTATTGATTTTTATTTATCAGTACTTTTAATATCAGCCAGCATAAGGTCCTTGATATACTTTACAGGAGCACTTCCGTAACTCAAAAACTTCTCGTGAAACTTTTTCAAATTGAATTTATCTCCCATTTGTTTTTTCAAGTCTTCACGGAAATCATAAATTTCGGTATACACGGTAAAGTAACAGCAAAGTTGCACTTGTGTAACAGATACACGTCTCCATTTGTTCTAAGCTTCTGTTTTTTCCTGAAATCCCTCGTCAATTAATAAGTGCATTGCCTCTTCTTTGCTCATGTTTTTGGTATGTACGCTGTAATCCAAAATAGTATTGCAGGTACTGCGTAAATTCCATTTATAATACATCAGCCACATTTCATCTTCATTATTTTCGTATCCATTCTCCAGCATCATTCGTTCGGCATACACCGCCCATCCTTCAATCATCGCATTATTACCGAACAGTGATTTAATAAGACTCGGAGATTGATTGCTGTAAACAAGCTGTGTATAGTGCCCCGGTATAGCTTCGTGAATGTTCAATATCTGCAGAATATATTTGTTATACTCTCTCAAGTAGCTCTCCGCCTTGTCTTTCGGCATTCCTGCCAAAGTACCTACATTGTAATAAGTATTTCCGTTTTTGTCATAAGGTCCGGGAGCGGAGATGGAAGCACCGGCTACCCCTGCCATATAATCAGGCTCTTTACGAACTACAAGTGGCTTAGAAGGATCAATGTAAATTAAATCCTTGTCCTTTATAAATTTAACAAGAGCAGGGATTTGCTGTTCTATTGCCGATTGAAATTCTTCCGGTTTTACGTGCGTTTCAGATATTTTATCTATTACCTGTTTTATCTCTGCCAGTTTATCCGCAGGTTTCGGAGCCTTGTCAAAATATTTAATCCAGTATTTATCAGCAATAGTGAACATTTTTTCATGCAATTCTTTTTTATGTGCCAAAGCCTTTTCATATATTACATCAATGCTGTAGCCCGACTGAATATCATACTCAAACTTTTTCTCGTATAATTCTTTCCCCAGTCTGAAACTTCTTGGTGTATCATTCTTCAGGTTTTTCAGCCAGGTTGCATAGTCGTTAATAGCTTTCACAGCAAGCAACGCACGAGCCTCAATTTTTTCCCTTTCCACCCGTGTTACTTTTGCTTTTACCATAGCATCGTTCAAATCGGTTTGAAATACGGAAAGCCCTCCAATGTTTTGCTCAATCGCCAACTGTGTATGTTCTAAGGTAGGATTCTTAATATTCTTCATTGCCGCTTCGTAATAAGCAGGAACATTATTCATCTTTACAAAAAAGTTGTGAAGACGTTTCGGCAACGTATCATAATTGCCATTCAATATGGTCGCGAAACTTTCCGAAACGTTGTATTCAGAAGGATTCCATTCCCATGATTTTTCTTCATTCAATGTCCAGATGGAAGATTGCAACTGGTTTTCTATCATGTGATAATCCGTCTTGTTGTTATCCGAAAGATTTGAAATATCAAATGATTTAAGGGAATCCAGATTGGCTTTCGCAAAGTTGATTTCCCTTGTTCTTTCGGCTGCATCAGGCACGGTAAGCACACTGTCGTATTTATGGTATCCCTGACTGCTGGCCCATCCGGGATATACTTTCCAGAGGTTCAAAATAAATTGCTCCTTGTATGCATCAAATCGAGGGTTCATATCCACAGTTGCTTTCGAATCCTGTTTTTTGTCGCCACTGCTGCACGAAGAAAGTGCAACAGCTATAATTCCGATAATTGTAAGTTTTTTCATTTGCTGAAATTTAATTGGGGCAGTAAAGATAAAACAATACTCTTAATCGATGAAG
The DNA here is from genome assembly GCA_903870175.1 of uncultured Bacteroidota bacterium. Lineage (GTDB taxonomy): Bacteria > Bacteroidota > Bacteroidia > 2-12-FULL-35-15 > 2-12-FULL-35-15 > 2-12-FULL-35-15. Next base: position 5,667 of record CAIQBY010000095.1, on the reverse strand, counting down.
ATTATAAACAGAATTATATTTTTGAGTTGGTTTGTTCTCTTTTTAACAAAGAAATATATTTTATAAGTAATCGACCATAAATAGACAATATAATTTACTTTTGCAGCCTTAATAAAAATTAAACGGATGAATCAGGAAGACATTTTTAAGAATATTATTTCGCACTCCAAGGAGTATGGATTTATTTTTCAGAGCAGTGAAATATATGACGGGCTGAGCGCAGTATACGACTATGGGCAGATGGGTGTTGAATTGAAGAAGAACCTGCGTGATTACTGGTGGAAAGCGATGGTGCAGATGAACGAAAATATTGTCGGCATTGATGCGGCAATATTCATGCATCCTACTACCTGGAAGGCTTCCGGGCACGTGGATGCATTCAATGACCCATTGATTGATAATAAAGACAGCAAGAAAAGATACCGCGCAGATGTGCTGATAGAAGACCATGTGGCGAAGATAGAAGCGAAAATTCAGAAGGAAGTGGACAAGGCAAAAGAGCGTTTCGGAGAATCCTTTAATGAAGAAACATTTAGAAGTACTAATGCAAGAGTACTGGAAAATCAGGCAAAAGCGGATGGAATTCTTATTCGATTCAAGAATGCTTTAGAAGCAAATAATCTGGAGGAAGTTCGTCAGATTATTATTGATTGCGAAATTGTTTGCCCTATTTCCGGAACAAAAAACTGGACAGAAGTTCGCCAGTTTAATTTAATGTTCAGCACTGCAATGGGCTCTGTGAGCGAAGATGCGAATCTTATTTATCTCCGCCCGGAAACAGCACAGGGAATCTTTGTAAACTTTCTGAATGTTCAGAAATCAGGACGGATGAAAATTCCTTTCGGCATTGCTCAAACAGGAAAAGCGTTTAGAAATGAGATTGTAGCTCGACAGTTTATTTTCCGTATGCGTGAGTTCGAACAAATGGAAATGCAATACTTTGTTCGCCCGGGCACAGAAATGGAATCGTACAATCAGTGGAAGGCAACACGAATGAAATGGCATCTTTCATTGGGTCTTGGTGCTGACAACTATCGTTTTCATGACCATTTGAAACTTGCACATTATGCAAATGCAGCCTGTGATATTGAATTTAATTTCCCTTTTGGTTTTAAAGAACTTGAAGGTATTCACAGTCGTACCGATTTCGATTTGAAAGCGCATGAGCAGCATTCAGGCAAGAAGTTACAGTATTTCGACCCGGAGATAAACCAGAATTATGTTCCTTATGTGGTTGAAACATCAATAGGGCTGGACCGTTTGTTCCTTGCTGTGATGTCGAAAGCATATATTGAAGAGAAACTGGAAGATGGTACAACACGTGTTGCGCTTAATCTTCCTGCATTTCTTGCTCCAATAAAAGTAGCCGTTTTGCCATTACTAAAGAAAGATGGGTTACCTGAGAAAGCGCGTGAAATAATGGATTTGCTGAAATATGACAATGCCTGCACGTATGATGAAAAGGATACAATCGGGAAACGTTATCGCCGCCAGGATGCAATAGGAACACCATTTTGTGTTACCATAGATCATCAGTCGCTCGAAGATAATACGGTAACAATCCGTCATAGAGATACGATGACGCAGGAGCGTGTGAACATTGATAAACTTGCAGAAATAATTGACGGGAAAGTAAGCTTTAAAAAAGCATTGCAAAGTTTAAAGTAACTTTATACAAACAGAAAACCCTGCAATTTTCAGGGTTTTCCGCTCTCAAACTAAAACACAAAACAAACTAAACTAAAAAATCGGGCAAATTCCGGGACGGTATCTCGGTTTAGGTTTTTTACATTTGAATAAAAAACCGAGCGATAATTCATGAGCACCCGCAGTTGCATTTGTAAGCTTTGAAACAGTGATATCATAACTGTATCCGAATTTGAATATCGACTTTTGGAAACCAACCAGTAAAATAAAGGAATCATTATTACGATACCACAAACCGCCTACAAATACGCCTTTGGTGGCATATAAACCAAAATCAAGCTGCTTGAAATTTTGTTGCTGCTGATAAATAATATTCGGAGAAATAGTGGCATCGCCTCTTTCACCATTCAAATGAAAAACAGCACCTGCGTGAGCGGTTATTTTCATAGGAAGATTGCTTACGCCAATAAATCCTTCATCAGGCTGGGTAAGATGATTGACAGCCACACCGGCATATAAACGCTTTGAGAATGCTACAGTACCTGCCGAAAAATCAGCAAATGATTTATGGGAGTTTATTCCGGCTAAATTTGCAGGTCTTACAAATCCATATCTATCATCAATCATATCTCCGAAAGTAAGCTTGTTTACATCCAGATTCTTTTGTCCGTAGGTAGCTTGTACTCCGAAATTAATGGAAAAATACCTTGTGAAACGAACCTGATAGGAATATATTGCACTCACATTTGTAGTGTTTATTGTTCCCTGACCCGCTCTGTCATTGGTTACCAGAAAACCAAGTCCTCCTTTTAATTTGTAGATATATTTATCAAAGGAAGCAGAAGTGGTAACATATGTTCCTGAAATACCGGGCCATTGATTTCGATAATTAAGGTTTACACGCGGACATAAATTAGTCCCTGCCAAAGCAGGATTAAGATAAAGGGGATTTGCATAAAACTGAGAAAACTGCGGGTCTTGAGCCAATAAATTATTCGTGATAATTATTGAGAACAATATGACAATGTAAAGTTTTTTCATTTGTATTTAATTACTCGTTTCTGAGTAGAAGACGCAACAATGTGAAAAGGTTGCCTTTGTTTCAATAAAAAAGCCTTTGAAACTTTCAAAAGCTTTTTATAGCATACAGTTGGGAGAGCTTGCTATTATTCCTGGGGAGTGGTTTTTAAAGTATCGTTGCTGTGTTGATTTGTCAATTTTTTAATGCTGTCAGGGTTGATAAATTTGCTCCATCCGATTGGTTTATCCGAATGAGTAACTGCAGCTTTTTTCGTTGCTTCCTTTTCCTTCGTTTCACCGATTATTCCTTTCGAAGAATCAAGCATATCGCCAAATATAGGCTGATTTCCCATTATAATAATACGGGTAGGCTTGGCAGTATTAGTATTTGAATCTTTAGTTTTTGATTCAGGTTCTTTGCCTGTTGCTGCTTCTGTTGGCAAGTTTTCTTTCTTATTTGCAGCTTCAGGTTTTATTGCATTTTCTTCAGGCTTAATATTGTTTTCTTTTGCATCAGACACAACGTTTTCGGAAGGTGTAGTTACAGGTTGCGAATTAATTTCGGTTTTTGGTTGAGGTGTTGAAACGTCAGTTTTTTCGATAGTTTTGGTAGTGTTCAATGAATTATAAATAAAATATCCGCCGCCAATAAAAGCCAAACCGATAAATGCACTCAGTAAATAATTCCATTTGAATGAAGCCTGCTGAGGCGCGGCATCAAGCATTTCCTCCATACGCGACCAGTCTGCAATGCTATTATTTGCCTTGTAATTGCTCAACGATTCTTTTATTTTTGCGTCGAGCTTATTGTTTTTTGTAGTATCAGCCATTGTTGACTTTTATTAAATGTGTTAAATTCTTTCTCAAATTAAACTTTGCTTTCGAGAGATTCGACTTTGATGTCCCTTCACTTATTTCGAGCAGTTCAGCTATCTCTTTATGCGTATATTCTTCTATTACGTATAAATTAAAAACAGTGCGATAAGCCGGTGTCAGCTGCTGAACTGCCTTCAGTATTTCTTCTTTGTCAATATGTAAAGCCAGCTCATCATCATCTACTTCTGCAGCTATATCCATCATTTTATCATCGGCATACACAGTGCTTACAATTAAATAATTCTGTTTGCTTTTTCGTAAATTATCAAGGGCTGTATTCACAATAATTCGTTTTATCCAGCCTTCGAATGAACCGCTATGATTAAAGGTTTTGATACGTGTGAATACTTTTAAAAAGCCTTCCAGAACAATGTCTTTTGCTTCGTCACTCGATTTGGAATAACGTAAACACACACCAAACATTTTATCATAATAATACTCAAAAAGTACTTTCTGACATGCCCGGTCATTCTTTAAACAACCTTTAATAATCTCGTTTTCATTCATGATGCAGCACTAATATAGCTACAAACATCTTGGTTTTACAATTACATGACGTAAGAAACTCAGATGGTTGCCTTGGTAATGAAATTTTCTCCGGCTAAAATAACATAAAGGGTTGAATTGTGCATTAAATATGGAAATAAAAAAAAGCCGCTTTGTAACAGAAGCGGCTTTTTATCGAATGTAAATTATATATTAAATAAAATATTTTTCCTTAAGGAATTCTTCATATTCTCCAAGATTGGCTATCACCTGAAGTTCGCGGTAGCGCCTGTGGAAAGCCATATCGTCTTCCTGTGCATTTAGTTCATTAATCCGGTAACGGTCGAAGTTGACAAGTGCCTGTTTTTCTCTTAAAGATAATTTGTCGCCGCTAAATTCCTTTTCACGCAAATCGTTAATAGTAAAAGACTCATCAGATACTAATTTGGTAGCGTATTTCTTTAATAATTCAGATTGCTTTTTCATTTCGATGATTGATTTGGACAAAACTATACTTTTACACTATTGATAACGGAGTTTTTGGTGTTTTATTATGAACAATAAAATGTTGAAAGATAGTTTGTGGATTTCAAACTCATTTTCAGGGAATTATAACCCTAAGAAAATTATGTTTGCCTTTTGAAAATAACCTGTTAAATGGTTATTTCTCCCTGTAAATTTGTCGTTAATAATTTCTTAACCTTTTTGATGTCGCTGTTTGAGCCGAGGAGGTACATCAGCTTGGCTACTGCAGCTTCTGTGGTAATATCGTTTCCGCCGATAACACCTGCTTTTTTAAGTTCGGCACTTGTTTCGTATTTGCCTTGTTCCACTGCGCCGGCGTTGCATTGAGTAACATTCAGAATAATAATTCCTTTATCAATTGCTTTTTTAAGCGCATCAATAAACCATTTATCCGTGCTGCAATTTCCGGAACCATACGTTTCTAAAATAACTGCTTTTATGTTTTTAATACTGAGTATTGCATTGATAACAGTAGGAGTGATGCCCGGAAATAATTTCAGAATTACAATGTCAGAATTAAGAACAATATGTGTTTTTAGTTTTTTATCGGTAGGTTTTCTTAACGCGTTATTGTTGTACTTTATATGCACGCCAGCTTCTGCAAGTATTGGATAATTGGCCGACTGGAATGCCTGAAAATGTTCCGAATTGAATTTGTGGGTACGGTTTCCGCGGTACAATTGATACTCGAAATAAATACACACTTCGGATATTATCGACTTCCCATTTTGTTTTGCTCCGGCAATTTCTATTGCTGTAATTAAATTTTCTTTTCCGTCTGTGCGTATTGTGCCTATTGGTAATTGGGAACCTGTGAGTATTACAGGTTTGTTAAGATTATCGAGCATAAAACTTAATGCAGAAGCGGTGAACGACATGGTATCGCTGCCATGCAGGATAACGAAGCCATCAACTTTGTTGTAATTCTTCTCGATTATTTTTACCAGTTCTATCCAGATGGAAGGCTGCATGTCGCTGGAATCAATAGGTTTGTCAAATGAAACAGAAGATAAATCAATGTCGAATTTATGCAGTTCGGGAATCTGTTCGGTGAGGTGTTTGAAATCAAACGGTATCAGCTGTCCTGATTTTGCATCCTGAATCATGCCGATA
>CAIQBY010000094.1 GCA_903870175.1 uncultured Bacteroidota bacterium | reverse complement strand
TTATGCTGCAATATTGGTAAAAACACGCGAAGGCCGTCCTATTAAAATTGAAGGAAATGAATTATCGAAAATCACTGCAGGAGGTACCAATGCACGTATTCAGGCATCAGTGCTTTCTTTATATGATTCATCAAGATTAACAGGTCCTACTGCAAATGGTGCTCCTGCAACATGGTCATCAGTTGATAAAGAAATAACAGCTAAATTAGGTGCAATAGCAGCTAAAAATGGTAACATCCGCATCTTGTCTTCATCAATTATCAGCCCTTCTACAAGAGCGGTGATTGAAGATTTTGAAAAGAAATATCCTACTTCAAAATTGGTTATTTATGATGCAGTTTCGTATTCAGGAATTGCAAAAGCAAACGAACAATCGTATGGAAAAGCCTTTGTTCCTTCTTATAATTTTGATAAAGCAGAGGTGATAGTAAGTATTGCTGCTGACTTTTTGGTTAACTGGTTATCTCCTATCGAATATGCAAAACAATATGCAACATTGAGAAGGGTGAGCAAGGAACACGCTAAAATGTCGAAACATTATCATTTCGAATCCAATCTTTCATTAACAGGTGCTAATGCAGATGAGCGCGAGCCGGTGAAAGTTTCGGAGCATGGTAAAGTAGCGGTTAACTTGTATAATGCAGTTGCAAAATTGGTTGGCGGTTCGTCCTTGGCTTCTTCAGCATTGGCATGCGATGCAACAATTACAAAAGCAGCTAAAGAACTTGTTGAGAACAAAGGGAAATCACTGGTAATAGCAGGTTCCAACGATGTGAATATTCAATTGGTTGTAAATGGCATCAATCAAATGCTTGACAACTATGGAAAAACAATTGATATAGAAAATACTAATTTATCGCGTCAGGGTGATGATGCCGCTTTCGCTGAATTGGTAGGAGAAATGGCATCAGGAAAAGTAGATGCATTGATTACTTACAATACAAATCCTGTTTATACAGCACCTGCTTCAATGAAATTTGCCGATGCTTATAATAAAGTAGGATTGCGTATTTCATTAGCCGACAGAGCAGATGAAACTGCGTCTATGGCAAATTATATATGTCCTGATCATCATTACTTAGAATCATGGAACGATTTTAATCCTAAAAAAGGACATTATAGCTTGGCTCAGCCAACGATAACGCCTTTATTTGCACAACCGCGTAATGAAGGAACTCGTCAGGCTCAGGAAACATTATTAATGTGGACAGGAGTTTATATTGAAGGCGGACATCATAAATATATGCAAAAAGTTTGGGAAGAAAGAGTTTTCCCGATGCAAGGCAAATACATGATGTTTGGTGAATTCTGGAATAACTCTTTACACGATGGAGCTATTTTAGTTGGAACAGGCGATGAAGAAAAAGTAAAAGTAGAGGATAAGAAAGACGATAAAAAGAAGGGCAAGAAGGAAGAGAAAAAAGAAGAAGAGAAAAAAGAACTTAAAAAAGTTGATTTAAACGAAGCTGCGCAGAAATTGAATTCTGCAAAGGGCGGAGAATTTGAATTAGCATTATATGAAAAAGTAGGTCTTGGAAATGGTAATCAGGCAAACAATCCTTGGTTACAGGAATTACCTGATCCTATTTCGAAAATCACTTGGGATAATTATGTTACTATGTCGCCGGCTGATATGGATGGCAAGTATCATTTAATGAAACGTCAGGACAGAACAGCATCTGTTGTAAACGTTACTGTAAATGGAGTAACAGTAAAATTACCAGTTGTACCTCAACCTGGTCAGGCAAAAGGGACAATCGGTATTGCACTTGGATATGGCCGTGATAAAGCGGGTAAATTAAGTACTCAAACCGGAGTGGTAGGTCAGAATGTTTACCCTTTTGTTCAGGTATTAAATGGTGCTATGATTTATTCTGCACTGGATACTAAAGTAGAAAGTGCTAATGAAACAACTGAAATAGCAGGAACTCAGGTTCATCATACGATGATGGGTCGTGAAATTGTGAGAGTTGCTTCTTTGGAAGATTATAAAAAAGATCCGAAAGCAGGTAATCATCCTGAAATGATGTATACCAACAGCGGAAAAATAGACCCTACAACAATTGACTTATGGAATGAACATGAGAAATTAGGTCATCGCTGGGGATTAACCATCGATTTGAACTCTTGTATCGGTTGCGGTTCTTGCGTTGTAAGTTGTACTGCAGAAAACAATGTGGCAGTTGTAGGTAAAAAAATGGTGATGAATACCCGTGAAATGCACTGGTTACGTATCGACCGTTATTATTCAACCAACTGGCCTTCTGAAGTTGCTGAAGCAAAAGACAAAGCTGACGAAAAGAAAATAGGTGCTGTAGATATGTATCTGGATATGGAAAATCCTGCGGTGGAAAATCCGAAGGTAGTATTCCAGCCAATTATGTGTCAGCACTGTAATCATGCACCTTGTGAAACAGTTTGTCCGGTATTGGCAACTAATCACAGTTCGGAAGGATTAAATGCGATGGCTTATAACCGTTGTGTTGGAACACGTTATTGCGCCAACAACTGTCCATTTAAAGTAAGACGTTTCAACTGGTTTAACTATAACGAAAATACTGATTTTACATTCAACCCAACTCAGGATGATTTAGGCAGAATGGTATTGAATCCTGATGTTGTTGTTCGTTCACGTGGTGTTATGGAAAAATGCTCAATGTGTGTTCAGCGAGTTCAGGCAGGTAAACTGGAAGCTAAAAAGGCAGAACGCAGATTGGTTGACGGAGATATTAAAATGGCTTGTGCTCAGGCTTGTCCTACCAATGCAATTTTGTTTGGCGACTTGAATGATGAAACAAGTGCAATTGCAAAATTGAGAAAAGAAGACGAACGTAACTACTTTATTTTAGAAGAACTTGGAATAAAACCTACTGTATCTTATTTAACAAAAGTAAGAAACTGTGAGTTGGAGGTTGCTGAAAAAGTTGAGGCGAAAGAAGGAAAAAAAGAAGGAGCATAAGACGAATTTTATTTATCACTTTGGTAAATATCATTGCTAATAAAAATAAGAATTTATAACAATTAATAAAAAATATGCACGCAGAATCAGAAATTAGAGAGCCCTTAATTCTTGGTAATAAAACGTATCATCAAATCAGTGAAGATATAGTAAGACCAATAGAAGGAAAAGCTACCAAGCAATGGTATATGCTACTTACATTGGCAACAATATGTTTTTTGTGGGGGATAGGTTGTTTAGCTTATACTATAGGTAGAGGAATTGGTGTTTGGGGTTCAAATAACGGTGTTGACTGGGCTTGGGATATCACCAACTTTGTATGGTGGATCGGTATTGGCCACGCAGGTACGCTTATCTCTGCGGTGTTATTATTATTCCGCCAGAAATGGAGGATGGCAATTAACCGTTCTGCAGAAGCAATGACAATATTTGCAGTAATGTGCGCTGCGATATTTGTAACTTTGCATACAGGTCGTCCTTGGTTGGATTATTGGTTGTTTCCATTGCCAAATCAATTTGGTTCTCTTTGGGTGAATTTCAACTCACCATTATTATGGGACGTTTTTGCGGTATCCACTTATTTCTCGGTATCATTAGTATTCTGGTATACAGGTTTAGTTCCTGATTTTGCAATGATTCGCGACAGAGCCGTAAAGCCATTTGCAAAGAAATTTTATAGTTTATTAAGTTTCGGATGGGGAGGAAGTGCTCGTCACTGGAGCCGTTTCGAAGAAGTTTCATTAGTACTTGCAGGTCTGTCTACACCACTTGTATTCTCGGTTCACTCTATTGTATCTATGGACTTTGCTACATCGGTAGTTCCGGGTTGGCATACTACAATCTTCCCTCCTTATTTCGTTGCCGGGGCCGTTTTCTCTGGTTTCGCGATGGTGCAAACGCTGTTGCTTATCATGCGTAAGGTTTATCATTTAGAAAATTACATCACTAAAAAACATATCGAATACATGAATATTGTAATTATTGTTACAGGTTCAATAGTTGGTGTGGCTTATCTTACAGAATTATTTATTTCTTGGTATTCAGGTGTTGAATACGAACAATACGCATTCCTTAACCGTGCTACCGGACCATATTGGTGGGCGTATGCAGCCATGATGACTTGTAATGTGGTTTCTCCGCAAATATTCTGGATTAAGAAATTAAGAACTAACCTTGCATTTACTTTCTTTATGTCAATCATTGTGAATATAGGTATGTGGTTCGAGCGTTTTGTAATTATTGTTCCAACATTGTGCAGAACATTTGTTCCATCTACATGGAATATGTATCACCCTACTTTTGTTGATATTGGAATTTTTACTGGAACTATTGGAATGTTCTTTACATTCTTCCTTTTGTTTACCCGTTATTTCCCGGTTATTGCACAGGCGGAGTTAAAATCCATTGTGAAATCTTCGAGCCAGGAACATAAAGAAAAGGCAAAACAACACGCACATTAGTATTTAGAAATTAGAATTAGAATATAAAAATAAAAATATGAGTAACGTAACAATTCACGCAATATTTGATGATGAAGAACCATTGATGGCAACGGCTAGAACGTTTAAATCAAATGGTATCAGAATAAAAGATGTGTTTTCTCCATTCCCGATTCACGGAATTGACCCTGTGATTGGAGTTCCGAGAACATGGATAGCAATTTGTGCTTTTATTTATGGTCTTACCGGTTTGTCGTTGGGAACATTAATGATGTGGTACATGATGGTTCATGACTGGCCTACTGATATTGGTGGTAAACCTAGCTTTGCTTATTATATGAACGTACCTGCATTTATACCTATTTCTTTTGAGTGTACTGTACTTTGCGCAGCACATGGAATGGCAATAACTTATTATTTGAGATGCTGGCTGGTTCCGGGAGCAAAAGCAAAAAACCCTGATCCTCGTACTACTGATGATAAATTTATGATGGTAATCGAAACAAAAGAAGATAAGAAAAACAACATTGAATCTCTTTTGAAAAATGGTGGTGCTTCAGAAATACATTATAAATAATTTAGGAATTAGAGATTTAGGAATTACTTAGGATATGAAAAAAATAACAAATATTATTTCTTTAATGGCAATTGTGGGCAGTGTTGCCATTGCTGTTACATCTTGTTCGAAACATGATGCAAATAGCCCGGGAGTAGAATATATGCCCGATATGTATCGTTCTCCTTCATTGGAAACCAATTCGTTTTCAGTAATAAAAAATGCTGACGGCTCATTTGATACTGTTCAAACTAACCGAGTGCCTGTAGCAGGAACTATTGCAAGAGGATTTCTGCCTTTCCCGTATGCCGGTACACCTGAAGGATATGAGTTGGCAAAACAAAATGCTCACAATCCTTTGGAGAGAAATGAAATGAATACTAAATCTGGAGAAGAGTTATATGGTAAATATTGCGTTCATTGCCACGGTGCTACCGGACAAGGTGACGGACCTGTAGGTGGAAAACTACCAGGACCTCCGCCACCATATACAGCGCCTGATAAAATTAATATGACTGAAGGAGAACTTTTTCACATTATTACTTATGGAAAAGGCTTGATGGGACCACACGCTTCTTTATTGACTCAGGAAGAAAGATGGAAATTGGTTTTATATGTTCAGCATTTACAGCATCCTGATGGAATGGCAAAAGTTGTTACTGATTCTGTTCCGGCAAAAGAGGTAAAAGTAAAAGCGAAGGTTAAAAAGGGGAAGTAAGTTTAAAAATTTTTAGTTACTGAACCATTCAGTAAGTTTTCTGAAGAGTTTAGAAAGTTTACCGGAGAGTTCGGAAAGATTACTGAGGAGTTTAGAAAGTTTTCTAAGAAGTTCAGAAAGTTTTCTGAAGAGTATAGAAAGTTTTTTAAGGAGTGCAGAAAGTCTACTGGGGAGTTCAGAAAGGTTTTTGAGGAACTCAGAAAGATTACTGAAAGGCTCAGAAAACGATAAAAGAGTAATAAAAACAGGAATTAAGGAACAAAAGGTTAAAAATAATATAGAAATACAACAATAAACAGATATGAGTAATTTAAATTATACGTTTACCAATAAAACCAGAAATTTTACTTATGCTTTAATGGCAATTGGTTTAATTACAATAATCGTTGGTTTTATCCACACACCCAAAGAATTAGATGTTAATGTTGACCAGCATACTCGTATTTGGGCAAATTTACTTGTAAATGGTTATTTCTTCCTGGGAATAGGTTTATTGGCTACTTTCTTTATGGCATTGCAATATGCTGCGGAAGTTGCATGGTCAGTTGCAGTAAAAAGAGTTTATGAAGCAGTTTCCTGCTATTTACCTGTAGGAGCTACGATAATGTTTTTGATTTTATTGGCAGGCCAATTACACCTTCACCATTTATATCAGTGGATGGACCCTGCAGTTTATGATAAAACTTCACCAAAATATGATGCGCTGATTACTCATAAGCATGGATATTTTGCTCCGGCTTTCTTCTGGACAAGAACAATAATTTATTTAGGAGTTTGGAATTTATTTCAAAGAGGCTTCCGCAGACGTTCTCTGGAAGAAGATTTGACAGGCGGAACTGCTCTTCATTATAAAAATATGGGTAAAGGCGCATTATTCCTTGTTTTCTTTGCTGTAACTTCTTCTACTTCTGCCTGGGACTGGTTGATGTCGCTTGATGTTCACTGGTTCAGCACCATGTATGGCTGGTACGCATTTTCGGGAATGTGGATTTCGGCAATGACAACGATAATGCTGACTGTTTTATTCCTGAAACGCAAAGGATATCTTGAAAATGTAAACGACAGCCATATACATGATATAGCAAAATGGATGTTTGCAGTAAGTTTCCTTTGGAGTTACTTGTGGTTCTGCCAATTTATGTTGATTTGGTACACTAATATCCCTGAAGAAATTATTTATTTCCAGGATCGTTTGGCAAATTATGGTTACATGGGCTTGATGTGGACAGTATTTATTTTGAATTTTGCATTCCCGATGATATTATTAATGAGCAGAGATGCAAAACGGAATTATTATTTTATTGTAATAGTTGGTTGTATTATACTTGTAGGACACTGGTTGGATGTATATGACATGGTGATGCCGGCAACCGTAAAAGGTGATCATCAATTGGGATGGATGGAAATTGGAACTGCTTTAGGTTTTGTAGGATTATTAATATTTGTGGTTCATAAATCATTGGCAAAAGCACCTTTAATGGTTCAAAAACATCCTTATCTGGATGAAAGTTTACACCATAATTTTTAATAAATAAGATAGAAATAGAATAGAGAATTTACTTAATTTAGTTCTCAGAACAATAAACAACAAAAAGAAAATATGATAAAGATTTTAGTTTACGTTGCCGTAGTTTTAGCTGTATTTGCAATAGGCTATTTGGTAAAAGTATATGAGCTGGCATCAGCCTTAAAAGGTAAAAAGCAACACGAAGTGACTGATGGCGACAATAGATTGATGTCAAAATTTATGCTGACATTCTTATTCGTATTCTTTGCTTTTGTAATTTATAATCTGGAAAGTTATGGCCCAAGAACACTTCCTGAATCAGCTTCGGAACATGGAGTTGCGCTCGACTGGTTGTTTAATTTCAATATGGCAATTCTGTTCTTTGTATTTACAATAACTCATATTTTTCTTTTCTATTTTGCATTCAAATACTATGGCAGAACAGGAAACAAAGCAACTTATATTGCACATAATAACAAACTGGAAATGGTTTGGACAGTAATTCCTGCTGTTGTACTTGCAATCATTATTATTTTCGGATTGAAGAACTGGAATAAAATAACTGCTCCTGCTTCTAAAGATGCAATAGTTATTCAGCTTTATGCAAAACAATTTGACTGGACAGCGAGATATGCCGGTAAAGACAACGAACTTGGAGAATCGAATTATAAACTGATTACAGGTGAAAATCCTTTAGGAATGGATTCTACAGATGTAAAAGGAAACGATGACATCATTGTTAGAAATGAGTTTCATATCCCATTGGGAAAAGAAATTGAATTCAAATTGAATGCACGCGAAGTTATACATAGTGCGTATATGCCTCACTTCAGAGCTCAAATGAACTGCGTACCGGGAATGACTACAATGATGCATTTTACTCCGATTATTACCACTGCACAGATGCGTGAGAAACTTAATAATCCTAAGTTCGATTATATTTTATTATGTAATAAAATTTGCGGTGTCAGCCATTATAATATGCAAATGACAATAGTAGTGGATACCGAAGCTGATTATCAAACCTGGTTGAATTCAAAATCAACATTTAAAAAGAAAGCAGCAGCACCGGAAGTAAAAGCAGTAGCAGCAAATTAATTAAGGAATTAAAAATTAGAAATTAAAATAACAAGAAAGAATATGTCAGCAGAAGCATTACATCAAGAAGCTCACGCA